>CAMBYA010000007.1 GCA_945872035.1 Rhizobium sp. Q54 | reverse complement strand
TACTCGCTTTTCAGCTCTGAGGAATCCGCTGGCGGCGGCGCTGGTGCCTTCGCTAGCCGATCAATCAACTTGGTCATCAGAATGTTTGACTCGGGCCACTTGTCCCGTTCTTTGCCGAAGTAGATGACGGCCTGATCGGTCGCGCCGGTCTCAAGCATCATGTAGCCATACTCGGCATAGATACCGGGCGGGACCTTATTCTTCTGCTCGGCCTTCTCGAGATCCTTGTGGAGCTTTTCGATGAATTTGTCGCGCTCGCCTGGATTCTTGTAGTAATTGTTCAGGTTGGAGCTATATGCGCCCCAATAATACATGCTTTTTTCTGCACATGCGGAAGTTAACAAGGCAAGTGTTAAGCATATGACGCCAATGCCTATGCGGCTCATAGTCCCCCCCAATGAGTTGTTGGCTAGTGATGTATCTGGATCTTACTTGGTCTTTAAGTTTATCTGTCGCGTCGTTCCCTTCTCGACAAACACATCACGATCATAAAGTGCCGCCGAGCCGGAGACGATTCTGATTTTGTGTACTCCGGACGCGATGGTCAACCGGACCTTCTTTTTTTCGATGGTCCCGAGCATGTTCCCGCCAGACCAGACTTCTGCGCCTTCGGGCGCGCCGATCACCTCAAGGATGGACGGGTTGTCAGTGGAAATTTCTTTGTGCTTCGGCAGGCCACCGCATGCCGCCAGAAGTGCGACCACGACGACGCATAGAATCTTTTTCATCAGGGGGTTCATCTATTTGCCCTCCGTGACGATCAGGCCCTCGGTGCGACCAGGCTCGATCCGACCGGCAACAACTCGCGCAACAGCGCCCTCGTTGGTCTCGCTTTCGCCGAAAAGTGATTCAACTTGGAGTTCTGCGACCTTCTCGGAAGGGAGCGTAATGTCGAAGCCGCTCTGCGCGCTCTTGATGGTCTTGCCGGGGCGGGACACGACAAGCCGGTCACCAACCCGCAACCCTTGGCGGGCGCCTCCTGCCACATAGACAGTTGCTCCGTCGACTTGAAGAATGTCAGTCCGCCACTGACGCGCGCTGAGGCTATTGACCAACTCCTCGATCATGTTTTCGACAGCCGCAGAGATCGCCTTATCGCTGAGCGTGGCATCATATTGTGCTGTGCTTCCCATCCCCAACACGGTGCCGGATTCATTGAGCGCTTCTCCATCCCCGGTCGCCGAATAGAAGACAAGGCCGGTTCTTACGTCGACCAGCCTGATCGCAACTTTGGCATGCGCACGCTGTACCTTCTTCTTGTTGAACATGCCGCGCTGCCCGTCTGTCGCGCGACCAAACTCTACGACGGAACCTAGAATAAGTGTATCGACCCCGATCACGCTGGGCGCATTCCCGCCGGACACGAACTGTTCTCGCTCGATTTTGCTGAGGTCTGGCCGTTCGAAGACGAGGAATTTATTGGTCTTTGTCAGATAGGCGGCCATGATATCGCTCGCCTGCTTCCCCAAAGGGTCAAGGTCTTCGTCGCGAAGAAGAGTCTTGCCGTACATGGTTTCGTTGGTGAAGCGACCAACGGCAACTTTATGCTTGAGGACTTTTTCTTGGCCCATAGGCAGGGGCTGCGCCGGGGCCTCTGTCCAGAGCGCGAAACACAGCAAAAACATAAATGCTAAAGCAAACTTTTTTGCCATAATTTCTCCCAAGCCTCTCTTTTTTTTGGATAGTACAACGCTTGCAAGCGACGAGGAAGCGCTTGTTTTCCTCCTACGCTAACGTGGTCTGGGAAAACTTTCGCAACTGGCCATGGCGAGAACAACATCCGGTACTACCTGTTTCTGAGCTATGCAGCACAGAAGGCTTTCCCGGTGACCAGGATCGAGCGCGCCAGCGTCGCGGACACGGACGGCGGCCAGCCGCTCGCCGAAGCGGCGCCATCGAGCGGTGCCTGGTCCGACGGCCATTCGTTCAAGCCATCTGCCGGCCTTCGCCGGCTCGACGACTATATCAGGCGCGACGAAACCAGCCTGTTGCGGCAGCGGGCCATCCTCGCCGAGTGCGAGGGACCGGCGCGTGCGATCGCCGAGGCGACGGTGGCGGAATACGAGCAGGCGCTGGCGGCGCTTTACCGGCGCCGGGCGAGGCTTCTGGCCAAGTCCTGACGCGCAAGGTCCGCCTCGCGGAGGCTTCGATCAGGGTTGGCGGACGCAGGTGAGGTCGTCGGTGCCGTTGCCGGTGGTGCGCGTCATCCGGTTCTCCTTCGGGAAGAACTCGAATTCCAGGCCGGATTTCCAGAAGACATAGTCGTCGCTGATGACGATGTCGGCGACGATCTCGCGTCCGGCGCCGCGGTCGAAGATCAGCTTGCCGGCGACGAAATGCAGCTTCACCTGTTGTTTCTGGTTCGGGTCCTTGTAGCTGCACAGCCACTTGCCGTCCGGGCCGGCGGCGTGCGCGGAAACGGGCAGCAACGTCAGAAGCAGAACAGTCAGCAATCGGCGCATGGAGACCCTCCCGGTTTCGATGCGCCAGTGTAACAACGACCATGCGCGGCCGGTCAATCGTTGGGCAACGAATGTGCGAGATACTTCGACAGCAGGGGAACAAGCATCCGGCGTTCCGTGCATTTTCTGTCAGAATATTGACTTTAGCGCGTATTATGCACATATTGCAGCGGTAAAGGAGCATTGACGATGTCCAGAACCGCCACAGCCAGGGTGTTCGATCGAAAAAGCCTCACGGGTCCGGCCCTGCGGACGTTCTTTCGCATCGCCGACGCCTGGGGGCTCAGGGAGCAGGAGCAGATGCATCTGCTCGGGCTCGACAGCCGGTCCACCTTCCAGTCGTGGAAGCGCGGCCTCGTCTCCGCCATTCCCAAGGACGCGCTCGAGCGGATCTCCTATGTGATGGGCATCTACAAGGGACTGCATATTCTCCTGCCACGGACGGCCGACGAGTGGGTGCGCAAGCCCAACAAGGCCGCTCTGTTCGGCGGCCGGTCGGCCCTGGACCGCATGATTTCCGGCAATGTCGCCGACCTGTATGTGGTGCGGCAGTACATCGACGCGCAGCGCGGGTGATCGACTCGATATCGACCAGCGCCATCCGCTGGCAGCCCTGCTATCGCATCGTCCCCAGCCGGTTTCCGCCGATCTCCCTGTTCGAGGCCGTCGCGGACCCGCAGGACCTGGACGCGGTGTTCCGGATCGAGGCGATGACCAACGACCGCCTTCGCGACGAGGTGGGAGAGCTGTCGCTGATTCCCGCCGAGGACCGTGTTTCGGGACCGGGGACGACGCCGGTCATGGCGGCGTTCACCCATCGCAACCCCATGGGCGATCGCTTCACCGACGGCACCTTCGGCGCCTTCTATGCCAGCCTGACGGTCGAGACGGCAGTGGCGGAGACCGGGCATCACCGCGCGACGTTCATGGCGGCGACCGACGAGCCGGCACAGGAACTCGACATGCGCGTCTATGCCGTCGACCTGCAGGCCGACCTGCACGACATCCGCGGCATGCGGGACAGCCATCCAGCCTGGTACCATCCGTCGAACTACGCCGCCTCGCAGCAGCTTGCCGGGGAACTCAGGGCGGCAGGCTCGGACGGCATCGTCTATCTCAGCGTCCGCGACCCGTCCGGGCAGTGCGCCGCCGTCTTCCGGCCCAGGCTGTTGTCGAACTGCCGGCAGGAGCGGCATCTCTGCTACGTCTGGGACGGAAAGGCGATTGCCATGGTCTACGAGAAGAAGAGCTTCGGCTAGTAACGCCGGATTTCGTTGCTATCAGGAATCATCAGGAGAAGTTGATGGTGCCCAGGGGCGGAATCGAACCACCGACACCGTGATTTTCAGTCACGTGCTCTACCAACTGAGCTACCTGGGCCCACGCATCGGGGCCGCTTGGTTCCGGCCCGGGACGGCGGTTTATAGGGCCTGAGTTCCGGCTTGTCCAGATGCCTGACGGGGTTTTTGCCGGTTGAATTTCTGGCGCTAGTTCTCGCCGTCTTCCCCGGCGGGACTGTCGTCGCTCTCGACGACATAGTGACCGTGTAGCCAGCGGCCCAGATCCACGTCGCCGCAGCGCTTCGAGCAGAACGGGGCGTAGCGGTCCACCGCCGGCTTGCGGCAGATCGGGCAGGGGCGGATGTGCTTGTGCGGGTCGGACATTTCGTTCATGGCGGGCTCACGACGTCGCTCGGATCTGGGCCTGGACTTGCGGTTCATCGACCGGGCACGCCGGGTCAGCGTGCAGCACGGGTGGCTTGCCGGCGATCTCGGCCAGCGCGGCGGGGCGGCCGGCGGCATTGAGCCAGTCTACCACATCCGGGTGGGCGGTGACGGCAAGTGTCGCGCCCGGCCTTGCGGCGGCCTCGGCGCGCAGGCGGCGCATGGCGTCATAGCCCGCCGATTCCACCGATTTTCGGCGGCGCTTCCGGGCCGGGTCGGGGCGGGCGGAGAGGAAATCGGGAAGGGTGGCGCGGCTGCGCCTGCGGGTCATCTCGCACAGGCCCATGCGCGACCAGCCCAGCACCGAGCAGGGCGAGCGGTCCAGGGCGAGAGCGTCGCGCAGCGCGTCCATCACCCGGTCGCGGTGCTTGGGGCTTTCCATGTGGATGAAATCGACCAGCACCATGCCGCCGACATCGCGCAGCCGCAGCTGTCGGGCGATGGTGTCGACGGCGCGCAGATTGGTGGTGAAGCTGGTCTGCTCGCGGCTCGACTCGTTGGTTCCGTCGCCCGAGTTGACGTCGACGGCGGTGAGCGCCTCGACCGCCTCGATGGTCACCCAGCCGCCGCCCGGCAGGTCGAGCCTCGTCTCCAGGGTGGACTCGATGGCGGCCTCGACTCCGGCGGCCTCGAACAGCGGCGTCGCCGCCGCATGCACCGTCAGCAGGTCCAGCAGGTCGTCGTTGTGCGTGGCCAGATAGCCCCGGGCCTCGGCGAACAGGGCGTGGCCGTCGACGGCGATGCGGGTCAGGCCGGGCCGGGCAAGATCGCGCAGGGTCCGTTGCAGCGGCGGTAGATCCTGTTGCAGGCAGGCGGGCTCGGTGGCATGGCCCGCGGCCTGCTTCAGCGCCTCCCAGCGGAAGTGCAGCTCGCGTGCCTCGCGCAGCAGGGCTGGAACGTCGGCGGACTGGGCAGAGGTGCGGACGATGAAACCGCCTTCGCCAATGCCGTCGACGGCCCGCTTCGCCGCGTCCTCGAGACGCAGCCGCTGGGTTTCGTCGCGGATCGCGCCCGACAGCACGTTGTCGGCGCGGAACGGGTGATAGACCAGCAGCCGGCCGGGCAAGGTCACCAGCGTGGTGAGGCCAGGCCCCTTGTCGCCGACGGCGTCGCGGGTGACCTCGACCAGCACCAGTTGGCCCTGATGCAGAATGCGCTCGATCCGGCGCGGCCCTTCCGCCTCGACCAGGGCGCCGGCGTGCTTGGCCGACAGGAAGCCGGGCGCGGCGACGCCGGGCAGCGCTATGAAGGCCGCCTGCAACGCCGGCTCCACCGCCTCGACCCTTCCCAGATAGATGGTGCCGATGAGGCTCTGGTGGCCGTCGCGGTCGAAATGGATTTCGGCGACCTCGCCATCCTCGACCAGCGCGGCGCGCACCTCGCCGGGCACCGCGTCGATCAGCAGTTCACGGTTGATGTCGCGGTTCATCTGAGACGCCGGGCCGGGCCGTAGCCCGCACCCGCCAGCAGCGAGACCACCTCGAACACCGGCAGGCCGACCACGTTTGTATAGGAGCCGTTCAAGGCCCGGATGAAGGCGGCGGCGAGACCCTGGATGGCGTAGCCGCCGGCCTTGCCGTGCCACTCGCCGGACGCGAGGTAGGCGGCGAGCTCGGTTTCACTCAGCCGCTTGAACGTGACGGCCGTGTCGACAGTGCGGCGGTGCGCCTTGCCATCCGGGCCGATCAGCGTGACGCCGGTGAAAACATGGTGGCGCCGGCCGGACAGCAACTCGAGGCAGCGCCGTGCATCGGCTTCGGTCTCGGCCTTGGGCAGGATGCGGCGGCCGATGCCCACGACCGTGTCGGCGGCCAGCACGAAATCGCCTGGACAACCGGGCGCGGCGGCGGCGGCCTTCTCGCCGGCGAGACGCTCGGCATGGGGACGCGGGAGTTCGCCCTTGCGCGGACTCTCGTCCACGTCGGCGGGCGTGACGGCATCGGGCGGCAGCAGCACCTGCTCGAGCAGCTGCCTGCGCCGGGGCGAGGCGCTGGCCAGGACCAGGCGTGCCTTCGGAGCGGTGCCGCCGGGCGTCGCCACGGCGCTTACTTGTAGCGGTAGGTAATCCGACCCTTGGTCAGGTCGTAGGGGGTCATTTCGACCAGCACCTTGTCTCCCTGCAGCACGCGGATGCGGTGCTTGCGCATCTTGCCCGCGGTGTGCGCCAGCAGCTCGTGTTCATTGTCCAGCTTCACGCGAAACATCGCGTTGGGCAGCAATTCAATCACGGTACCGGGAAACTCGAGCAGTTCTTCTTTCGCCATGGGCGGGTGTTCTAGCCTTTTCTGGTAGCAAGGTGGCGTATAAATGAGCGACCCGGCGCGGATATGCAAGGGTTTTGGCGCTCGCGCAAGGCTGCTGCCGGTTCAGGACCGTCGCCGCCTCAGCGCGCGCAGTGGGCGTGGACCAGCGGCATCGCCTCATTGATCGCTATCTGCGTGGCGGCCAGTTCCTCGGGCGCCAGCTTGTGCCTTTCGATCAGGCGCAGCACGTCATCGCGGGTCGCCTTGCCGGTGCCACCCAGCAGGATGAAGTCGGTGAACACCGCATAGCGCGTAACGCCCAGCGCCTGCTTCATGCCGTCAGCCTGGCATTCGCAATATCGGCGGCTCTCGCCGTCCTTCATGCATTCGGCGACGACGACCTCCTCGTAATCGGGTCCGCAGGCCGCCAGCAGGGCGACCGCCGCGAACAGCACGGCGCGCCGGATTAGCGGCACTTTTCCTCCGCCTTCATCAGCGGCGCCATCAGGGCGAACTGGAACGCCATCAGCCGGGCCGGGCCTTCTTCCTTGAACAGCTTTTCCTGGGCCTCCTCGGCGCCGATGTTCTCGTCCATCTGCATCCGGGTCATCTTGACCAGCAGCTCCCGGTCCGAGTCACTGGTATCGGCGACCAGCGAGTCCGCGCGGCAGCTGCAATAGGTCCTGTCGCCGCCCTGCTTGACGCAGGCATCGACCAGCACGCCGTCGTCGCCGCTGCCGCAGGCCGCCAGCAGGACGGGCAGCAGGGCGAGGCCGAAACGGGTGGTGCGCGGCATGAGCATCTCCTGCGAGGACCGGTCGGCCCCTTTTTAGCCCGAAGGGGCATATCCGGTCGAGAACCGTTGCTTGATCCGGTGCATCAGTGTGTCGCGCAGCTCGCGGTAGGCGTCGAGAATCTGCTCGCGGCTTCCGGCCATCAGGGTCGGGTCCATGGTCGGCCAGTATTCCACGTCGCAGGCCATGGTGCGGGTCAGCTCCATGGCGTTGTGCTGGGCCTCGGGCGTGAGGGTGATGACCAGGTCGAACGAGCTGTCCTCCAGGTCGTCGAAGCTCCTGGGCTTGTGCTTTTCCATGTCGATGCCGATTTCGTCCAGCACCGCCACCATGAACGGGTCGGTCTCGCCGGCGCGGACGCCCGCCGAATCGAAGAATATCTTCTTGCCGAACAGGTAGCGCGCGATTCCCAGCGCCATGGGCGAGCGCACGGCGTTGAGGTTGCAGGCGAACAGCACGCTGTCCGGCAGGTCCTCGTCGCCCCGGGCCTGGCTCATGCGGCGTCAGCCCCGGATATGCAGGACGCAGATCAGCGTGAACAGCCGGCGCGCGGTGGCCAGGTCCATCGCGACCTGCTGGGCCAGCCGCTCGCGCAGCATCTCCGATCCCTCGTTGTGCAGGCCGCGGCGGCCCATGTCGATGGCCTCGATCTGCGATGGGCTGGAAGTCTTGATGGCGCTGAAATAGCTCTCGCAGACCATGAAGTAGTCCTTGATGATCCGGCGGAACGGCGAGACCTGCAGCCGGATCTCCTCCAGCGGATTGGCGCCGTCGTCGCGCACCTCGATGATCAGCCGCGTCTCCTCGAGGCGCAGGACCAGATCGTAGGGACCCGGCACCGATTTCAGGCCGAACTGGTTATCCTCGAGGAGGTCGAAGATGGCGACCTTGCGCTCGTGCTCGATATCCGCGTTACGGCGGACGATCGATTTCTCGTCGAGCTTGATCCTGATGATGTCGCCTGGCATGCCCGCACGCTAAAGCGGAACGATAAATTGCGAAACGGGAAAGGTTGGTTGCCAGCTCTCGTCATCCCGGCTTTCGTCGGGATGACAGCAATATTTATCTGCGCCGGATTTCCATGGACAGCGCGTGGGCGTCGAGGCCCTCCAGATGCGCTAGCGCCTCGGCGGCCGGGGCGATGGCGGCGAGGCTTTTCGCGTCGCATGAGATCAGCGAGGTGCGCTTCATGAAGTCGAGCACCGACAGGCCCGAGGCGAAGCGCGCGGTGCGCGACGTGGGCAGCACGTGGTTGGGGCCGGCGATGTAGTCGCCGATGGCCTCCGGCGTGTGGCGGCCCAGGAAGATGGCACCGGCGTGCCGGACCATGCCGGCGAGGCGCTGAGGGTCCTCGACGGCCAGTTCCAGGTGCTCGGGCGCGACCCTATCGACCAGCGCGGCGGCGTCGTCCAGCTTGCGAACGACAATGACCACGCCATTGGCGTTCCACGAGGCGCGCGCGATCTCGGTGCGGCTCAGGCTTTGCAGGTGGATCTCGACCGCGTGCTCGACGGCGTCTGCGAACGCCGCGTCGTCGGTGATCAGGATGGACTGGGCGGCGGTGTCGTGCTCGGCCTGGCTGAGCAGGTCGGCGGCGATCCACGACGGGTCGTTCCTGCCATCGGCAACCACCAGGATTTCCGACGGGCCGGCGATCATGTCGATGCCGACAGTGCCGAACACCTGCCGCTTGGCGGCGGCGACGAAGGCGTTGCCGGGGCCGACGATCTTGTCGACCGGCGCGATGCTCTCGGTGCCGTAGGCGAGCGCCGCCACGGCCTGGGCGCCGCCCACCTTGTAGATCTCGCCCACGCCGGCCGTGCTGGCGGCGGCTAGGACCATGGGATTGAGGATGCCGTCGGGCGCCGGGACGACCATGGCGATGCGCGGCACGCCGGCCACCTTGGCCGGGATCGCATTCATCAGCACCGAGCTGGGATACGCCGCGGTGCCGCCGGGGACGTAGAGACCGGCGGCATCGATGGGCGTCCAGCGGTAGCCGAGCACGACGCCGGCATCGTCGGTGTAGAGCAGGTCTTCCGGTTTCTGCTTTTCGTGGAAGAACCGGATGCGCTCGGCGGCGGTGTTCAGCGCGGCGAGCGCCTCGTTCGAGACCGCTTCGCGGGCTTCCAGGATTTCCTGCGGCCGGACGCGGACGGTCTCGGCGGACATGTCGATGCGGTCGAAACGGGACGTGTAGTCGAACAGCGCCTCGTCGCCGCGTGCGCGTACGTCGGCGAGAATCTCGGCGACGATCTCGGCCACGTCCGGATCGGATTCGCGCTTCAGGCCGAGAAGCGCCTCGAACGCCCGCTCGAAATTCAGGTCGCTGGCGTCAAGCCGCTTTGGCATTGACCACCTCGCGGAACCGTTCGATGCGGGCGGCGATCTCTCCGGGGCGTGTCTTGAAAGCGGCGCGGTTGACGATCAGGCGCGAGCTGATCTCGGCGATGCGCTCGATCTCGACCAGGCCGTTGGCCTTCAGGGTGACGCCGGTCGACACCAGGTCGACGATGCGGCGGCACAGGCCCAGCGCCGGCGCCAGTTCCATGGCGCCATTGAGCTTGATGCATTCCGCCTGGACGCCGCGGGCAGCGAAGTGGGCACGGGTGATGTTCGGATATTTGGTGGCGACGCGGACGTGGCTCCAGGTGCGCGGGTCGTCGCTCTGGCTCAACTCGACCGGCTCGGCGACCGACAGGCGGCAGTGGCCGATGTTGAGGTCGAGCGGGGCGTAGATGCCGTCATAGTCGAACTCCATCAGCACGTCGTTGCCGCAGACGCCGAGCTGGGCGCCGCCGAAGGCCACGAACGTCGCCACGTCGAAGCTGCGCACCCGGATGATTTCCAGGCCGGGATCGTTGGTGGCGAAACGCAGTTTGCGCGAGTTCTCGTCGTCGAAGTCCGGCTCGGGCACGATGCCGGCCGCATGCAACAGGGGCCGCACCTCCTTGAGGATGCGCCCTTTCGGCAGGGCCATGACGATCGGGTCCGTCGCGCTCATGGTGGTTTCCGTTGTTTCTCGTGTGTCGTTGGGTGCCCTAACTGGGCCGTGTTCCGCGCGCGGCAAGGTTTAGTGGCGAAAGCCGCGGAAATCAACGGGTCGTTGAACGCGACGTGGACACGGCTCCTATGGACAATAAGACATAAATGTCGTATTTAACGGTCATTGCCGGGGATGAATTTGTGCCGATCAAGCCGCGAAAACTTGAGAGCCTGCTGACGAGCGCGGGCGTGGAGGTGGCCACCAAGCGCGCCGGATCGGGCCACAAAGTCGCAAAGCACGGCAACCGCAAGGCGGATATTTCCTTTCATGGCGGCGGTTACGAGATATCCGATCGCCTGCTCGACAAGATACTCGCGCAACTGGGCATGACCCGCGCGAACATTGGGCTGTGAGCAGTCCGGCGATGGAGTTCAGCATGTTTCAGCCGCATCTTTATCCGGCAACGGTCGAACGAGACGGCGACGGATGGCTCGCCGAGGCGCCGGACTTGCCCATGGCGAACGGCGTTGGTTCCAGCCGCGAGACGGCGCTCGCCGATCTGATGGCCAGCCTGGAAAGCTGCATCGTGTCGATGATCGAGGACCGTGAAGTGGTTCCGCTGCCGTCGCCGCCGAAGGCCGGGCAGGCCACGGTCGCGCTTCCCGCTCTCGCAAGCGCCAAGATCGCCCTCTACCGGGCGATGCTCGAAAAGGGCTGGCGCAAGGCCGATCTGGCGAGAGCGCTAGGCGTCACCCAGAATGTGGCGGACCGGCTTGTCGACCTCAATCACGCGTCCAAGCTGGATCACATAGAGCGGGCGCTGTTGTTGCTGGGCAAGCGGCTCGTGATAGCCGTGGATACGGCGGCATGACGAATGACGCGCACAGGCTGAACCGCGCCTTCTGGGACGAGCGCGTGCCGATCTATGTCGGCTCCGGGTTCTATGACGTGGAAGGCTTCAAGGCCGGCAGAATCTCGCTCGGCCCCGACGAGGTTCGCGACCTGGGCGACGTTCGCGGCAAGCGGCTGGTGCATCTGCAATGCCACTTCGGGCTGGATACGCTGTTGTGGGCGCGGCTTGGCGCCGAGGTCAGCGGGCTGGACTTCTCCGAACCCGCGATAGACGCGGCGCGGATGCTGGCGCGGCAGGCGGACATTGACGCCCTGTTCGTGCAGGGTGATGTCTACGACGCGCCAGCCCTGTTGGGCCGGGACTTCGACATCGTCTATACGGGCGTCGGCGCGCTGTGCTGGTTGCCGGACATCGACCGCTGGGCGAAGGTGGTGGCCGACCTGCTGCTGCCCGGCGGCGAACTTTATCTGGTCGAGTTCCATCCGGCGATCTGGGGCATGGAGCCGAACGCGGTGACCGGCGTGCCGGAGGTGCGGTACGACTACTTCACCCGACCCGGCGGCGAGCGCGTGGCGGTCGAAGGGTCCTATGCCCAGACCGACGCCGCGACGGCCCATAACGAGACCGTCGAATGGAATCACGATCTGGGCTCGGTGGTGACGGCGCTGATCCGCGCAGGGATGGAGATCCGCGAATTGCGGGAGGCGGACGCCAGCTACACGCAGCGCTTTCCTTTCATGGTGCAGGGCGACGATGGCCACTGGCGCGCGCCGCCAGACAGGCCAAACTTGCCGATGATGTACACGCTGCGGGCAGTGAAGCAGATCACATCCCTCAATTATCGCGAGCTGCTTTATGACGAACGGGGCCTGCCCTTAGGGGGTGGAGACTTTTCGCTGACGGATGTGAAGCCTGCGCTCAAGCGCTGAATCCAACCGTTCCCTCTTGATGAATCTCTGATATCCTCGCACCCGAAACGGGTGAGCTTCATGGCTTGCCGCTCCGCGCCTTCCTCTCTAGGATCGCGCGTGACTTTTATCGTGCTTCAAGGGGAGAGCCGTTCAATGGCCAAGCAGCAAGTTCCGGTCCAGGAAGGCCTGTTCACGTGGCCGTCCGACAACCCGCAGCTCATCGCGCGGCGGGAAAAGAAGACGGGCCGCGTGTATTTTCCGGCCATTCACAACTATGTCGCCGACGAGGATTCCGAAGAGGTGCTGCTGGGCACCCGCGGCAAGCTCTACACCTGGACCATCCAGGGCTTCCTGCCGAAGAATCCGCCCTACAAGGGCCCGGAGACGGTCGAGACCTTCAAGCCCTACGGCGTCGGCTATATCGAGCTGCCGGGCGAGGTGATCGTGGAATCGCGCCTGACCACGGCCGATCCCAAGGATCTGAAGATCGGCATGGAGATGGAAATGACCATCATTCCGTTCCGTGAAGACGAGAAGGGCAATGAGGTAGTCACTTTCGCGTTCGCCCCGGTCAAGGGCTGAGCGGACATATAGAGGAGACGGGACATGACAGACGTCTGCATCATCGGTATCGGTATCCACAAGTTCGGCCGCACGGACGGCATGAGCGGCCGCCAGCAGGGCGCGTTCGCGGTGCGCGAGGCGCTGAAGGATTGCGGCCTGGAATGGCCGGACATTCAGTTCGCCTTCGGCGGCTCGGCCGCCGGCGGCAACGCCGACTCGCTGGTCAATGAGCTGGGCCTGACTGGCATCCAGTTCGTCAACGTGTCGAACGGCTGCGCCACGGGCGGCTCGGCCCTGTTGTCGGCCTATTCGGCGATTAAGGCGGGCCAGTACGACGTCGGTGTCGCGGTCGGCTTCGACAAGCACCCGCGCGGCGCGTTCAACGCCGATCCGAAGTCTTCGGGTCTCGAAACCTGGTACGGCGAGACCGGCCTGATGCTGACGACCCAGTTCTTCGGCATGAAGATCCAGAAGTACCTGCACGACCACGACCTGTCGCCGGAAGTGCTGGGTCTCGTGGCCCAGAAGGCGTTCCGCAACGGCAAGCTGAACCCGAATGCATGGCGCCGCGAGGAAGTCGACCTCGGCACGATCATGAATTCCGAGATGCTGTCCGATCCGCTGACCAAGTACATGTTCTGCTCGCCGGCCGAAGGCGGCGTCGCGCTGATCCTGGCCAGCGAGAAGGTGGCCCGCCGCTACACCAACCGTCCGGTGTTCCTGCGCGCCGTCTCCATGAAGACCCGCCACTATGGCTCGTTCGAGGTGTTCAGCCCGTATCTGGCGCTGCAGCGCGCCCCGGCGCCGACCGTGTTCGCGTCGAAGGCCGCCTATGAAATGGCCGGCCTGGGCCCGGAGGACATGCATGTCATCCAGATCCAGGACACCGAGTCGGGCGCCGAGATCATGCACATGGCCGAGAACGGCTTCTGCAAGGATGGCGAGCAGGAAAAGCTGCTGCGTGAAGGCGCCACCGAGATCACCGGCCGCATGCCGATGAACACGGATGGCGGCTGCATCGCCAATGGCGAGCCGATCGGCGCCTCGGGCCTGCGCCAGGTCTACGAGGTCGTCCTCCAGCTCCGCGGCGAGGCGGGCGCCCGCCAGGTGCAGAACAACCCGAAGAGCGGCTACACCCACGTGTATGGCGCACCGGGCCTGTCGGCCTGCACGATCCTGCAGAACTAGTCCGCGGGACAGAGTTGGAAGGGGCCCGGGCGGAGACGTCCGGGCCTTTTTCGTTTTGATGCCGTCCTGCTATGCTTGCCGGGCGTTGCGAGAAAAGGGGACAAGTCCATGGCTGAGATCAAGACGGCGATCTGCCGCTTCTGTCATTCCTTCTGCGGCATCAAGGTGTCGATCGAGAACGGCAAGGCCGTCAAGGTGGTGGGCGACAAGGATAACCCGATGTATTTCGGCTATACCTGCGTCAAGGGCCGCCAATTGCCCGCCCAGCATGACAATCCGGAGCGCCTGCTGCACGCCCAGCGCCGCGTCGGCAGCGGCCACGAGCGCATCGCCTCCGAGGCGGCGCTCGACGAGATCGCCACCACCATCGGCCGGCTGATCGCCGAGCACGGTCCGCGTTCGGTGGCGCTCTATGCCGCCACCTACACCTTTCCCTATCCGGCCGGCCGGGCCATGGCGATGGCGCTGATGGACGCGATCGGATCGCCCATGCGCTTCACCTCGGCCACCATCGACCAGCCGGGCAAGCCGATGTCGATGGCGCTGCATGGCCGCTGGCACGCGGGGCCGCAGCCCTATGCGGAGTCCGACGCCTGGATCCTGGTCGGCGCCAATCCAGTGGTTTCCAAATGGGGCGGCATTCCCCAGTACAACCCTGCCAAGCGCCTGCACGACGCGCTGAAGAACGGCCAGAAGCTGGTGGTGATCGACCCGCGCCTGACCGAGACGGCGGAGAAGGCGCACCTGCACCTGCAGTGCAAGCCCGGCGAGGACCCGGCCATCCTCGCGGGCATCGCCCATGTGATGATCGAGGAAGGCATGATCGACGAGGCGTTCCTCGCCGCCGAAGTCGACGGCTTCGAGGCGTTCAGGGCAGCCGTCGCGCCGTTCACGCCTGACTATGTGGCGCGGCGCGCCGGCGTCCCAGCCGAACAGATCGTCGAGGCGGCCCGCATCTTCGGCTCGGCTCGGCGCGGCATGATCACCGCCGGCACCGGTCCCAACATGGCGCCGCGCGGTACGCTCACGGAATATCTGGTGCTGGCCATCAACACCATCGCCGGCCGCTGGCTGCGCGAAGGCGAGAAGGTGCCCAATCCCTTCGTGCTGATCCCGGAACGCCATGGCAAGGCGCAGGCCGAGAAGAAGCCGAAGCCGTGGGGCTATGGCGAACGGCTGCGCGTGCGCGGCCTTGGCGAGAACGCCAGCGGCCTGACACCCGCCGCGCTGGCCGAGGAAATCCTGCTGGACGGCGAGGGCCAGGTGCGGGCGCTGATGTGCGTCGGCGGCAATCCGATGGCGGCGTGGCCCGACCAGATGCGGACCTACGAGGCGATGAAGAAGCTGGAGCTGCTGGCCACCATCGACATCAAGATGTCGGCGACCGCCAAGGTGGCGCATTACGTGCTGCCGGCGACGCTGGGGCTCGAGGCGCCGGCCATCACCATCTCCAACGAGAACGCCTGGTTCTACGGCTCGGCGACCGGCTATCCGGACCCCTACGCCCAGTATCAGCCCAAGCTGGTCGAGCCGCCGGCGGGCGCGGACGTGCTGGAGGAGTGGGAAGTGTTCTACGGCATCGGCCAGCGGCTGGGACTTCAGCTGCGCATCAACGGCCAGGACGTCGACATGGTGAACAAGCCGACAACCGACGACCTGTTCGAGATGATCTGCCGCGGCTCGCGCATCCCGCTGTCCGAGGTGAAGAAGTATCCGCATGGCCACATCTTCGATGATCCGGACATGATGGTGCTGCCCAAGGACGAGGACTGGGAGGAGAAGCTGGATATCGGCCATCCGGAGATGATGCAGGAGCTGGCCGACGTGCTCGCCGAGCCTGAGACGAACGACGCGGGTCACACGCTGGTGGCCGATTTCGGCTACCGGCTTGTCAGCCGGCGCCTCAACGACGTCTACAATTCGTCGGGACGGGACCTGCCGGCGCTGACCCGCAACCACCACTACAACCCGGCGTTCATGAACCCAGGCGACCTGGCGGCGCTGGGGTTGCGCGCCGGCGACGTCATCCGCATCGCGTCGGATCATGGCTCGATCCTCGGCGTTGCCGAGGAGGCGGCGGACGTGCGGCCGGGCGTGATCTCCATGGCGCATTCGTTCGGCGACGCGCCCCAGTTCGACAACCAGCTGTTCTTCATCGGCTCGAATACCGGGCGCCTGACCGACGTGACACGGGATTTCGACGCGCGCACCGGCATGCCGCGCATGAGCGCCATTCCCGTCAACATAACTCGGGCGGAGGCGAGCTGGGCGGCGGAGTGACGGTGGAGGTCAGGGATATGATGGCCATATCCTGAGTTCATGCTGCTCCGAATCCTCGTAATCCTGCTTATGGTCTTCGCGGCTGCTCCGGCCGCCGCCGCCGTCCGCGTGTCGGGCAACGACATTCTGGTGAACGGCAAGCCGTTCCAGGTGCGGGGAGCAGCCGGAGAGGTGGGGCTCGACATCCTGAAGCAACTCGGCGCGACCGTGGTGCGCACTTACGGCGATGCGCCGGATGCCGTTCTCGACCAGGCGCAGAAGCTGGGTCTGAAAGTCATCGTCGGCTTCTGGCTGGAGCATCCGCGGCGTGGCTTCGACTACCGCGATCCCGTCCAGGCCAACGCGCAGCTGGAACGGCTCGCGGCGTTCGTGAAGCGCTACAGGGACCATCCCGCGCTGCTGATGTGGGGCGTCGGCAACGAGGTCGAGGCGGAGATGGACGACGACACTCAGGTGTGGCCCGGCATCGGCCAGGCGGCGCGGCTGGTCCGCCAACTCGATCCCAACCATCCGGTCATGGCTGTGCTGGCGGAGGCTGGCGGCGGCAAGGTCGCCAGGCTGATCCAGGCGGCGCCAGACGTGGACGTCCTGGGGGTCAATTCCTATGGCGACGCGCTGCCCAGCGTTCCCGAGCGGGTGCGGGCGCAAGGCTGGAAGGGGCCGCTGGTCGTCACCGAGATGGGCGCCATCGGCCAGCGGCAGGCGCAGCGCAAGCCGTGGGGCGCAATGATCGAGCCTTCCAGCACGGCCAAGGCGGCGCTGCTGCGCGCCTACCTGTCGGCGCTCGGCCCGGCGACCCAGGGCCAGATCCTGTTCTACTGGGGCCAGAAGCAGGAGGTGACGCCCACCTGGCACAGCCTGCTGCTGCCCGACGGCTCGTGGACCGAGACCGCCGAGGCCATGGCGCAGGCCTGGGGCGGCCGAACGCCGGGCGGCAACCGCGCTCCGCGTATCGGCCGCTTCGACATGGAGGCGGGCCGCGCGGTGCTCGAGGCGGCCGATCCGGACGGCGATCCGCTCGCCGTACAGTGGTCGGTGATGGCCGAGAGTACCGACCTGCGCAAGGGCGGCGACATCGAGGCCGCACCACGCCGCCATGCCGAGGCGCTGGTGTCTTCGGACCTGACCGGCGCGAAGCTGGGCACGTTGCCTCCCGGACAGTACCGGCTGTTCGTCACCGTCGAGGACGGCAGGGGCGCCGCCGCCACCGCCAACCTGCCGTTCCTGGTCAACTGATCTCGAGGACCGAGCCAAGTCCTCTGGCGAACGCATCAGCGCCCGGATTTCTCCTTGTATCGCGTCTTCGCGGATGCGGGCGCATCTCCGATTCCATATGCTGGCGGGAAGGCTGACACTCCGGAACGGCCGCACAGCACGGGGAGTAAAACGATGGATTCACTCAGCAGCGGGCGGGTCGCGGACGTGCTCAACCGGCTCCATCAGGAAGCGGAAGCAGCCGATGCGTCCTTGGGGGCAACCTTTGCGGAGCAAGGGGCGACCGATCTGGAGCAGGCGCTGAGACAGGTCGTGGAAGCCGAGAACAGGGATCTGAAAGGTTTGTATCGCGGGTTCGCCGGGAATTTCCTGTCAGTTTCGCCTGAATTCGGGCGGTTTCTCTATATGTGCGCCCGTAATTGCAAGGCCAGGTGCATCGTCGAGTTCGGATCCTCGATGGGAATATCCGCCATCTATATGGCGGCGGCGTTGCGCGACATGGGCGGCGGACGCCTGATCGGAACCGATCTCGAAGCCAGCAAGGCGGAGAGGGCGCGGTCGAACGTCGCGGCCGCAGGGCTGGCGGACCTCGTCGAGTTTCGCGTTGGCGATGCGCGGGACACTCTCAAAACCGGCTTGGACGGCGACATCGACATGGTACTGCTCGACGGCGCGTTCACCCTCTATCTCCCCATTCTCAAGTTGCTGGAGCCTCACCTCAAACCCGGCGCACTCATTGTCGGCGAGAATGCGCTCACCGATGCGGGCGGGTATATCGAGTATGTGCGCGATCCCCGGAACGGTTATCTCTCGCTGCCGCTGTCGTTCGAGCCGGGCCGGGGAAATGAATTCACCGTCAAGACCGCGTGATCTGATCCGACGACGACCCGGAAATCTCGCTTCCGTTTTGCCAGACATCGTCGCCTGACGGAGGGCGACGTCACGTTGCGCCGTTGGCCCGCCGCCCCTAAGCTTGCGGTTCAAACAGGGGAGTGCGACATGGGCGATCTGGACGACGTGCTGGCGCGGCTGGCGGCGGTGGAGCAGGAACTGGAGCGGCAGAAGGACCTGCGGGACATCGAGGACCTGCTGGCGCGGTATTCGCGGGCGCTGGACTGGTTGGACGACGCCATGCTCGACACGGTGTTCTACGATGATGCCGACATCGACTACGGTTTCTTCAAGGGCAGCGGCAAGGACTTCAAGCCGCGGCTGATGGAGGTCGAGCACGGCGTCGGCCGGCGCTGGCACTTCACCAGCCAGCTCAAGTTGGACCTGCACGGCGACGCGGCCGACGTGGAAAGCTACAACCTCAGCCTGTCGCTGCCGCACGAGACGCCGGCGGACAAGGCGCCCTATGCGATCTTCTTCGGCTTCTACAAGGACCGCGTGCTGAAGCGGAACGGCAAGTGGGGGATCATCGCCCGCAAGCACATCCTGGTCAGCGGCTCGCCGCTGGCCGAGATCGCCATGGACGGCGACATGGGCATGCTTAACCAGATCGGCATGACCGGGCCGACGCATCCGGACTATCGGACGCTGACCCGGGCAGAGCCGCTGGACGCCGCATAGGCGTCACTGTGATATCTGCTCCAGCTCCAGCTTGCGTGTGCGCGGGCCCCAGATGCCGATCGACAGCACAACCATCAGCATGGCGAAGGCGATCAGTCCGAATACCGCTGCCGTGCCGCCTACATACAGCATGTAGCCGATCATGAAGCTGATGAAGATCGTGCTGAGCCGGCTGAGCGAATAGGTGAAGCCGATGGC
>CAMBYA010000006.1 GCA_945872035.1 Rhizobium sp. Q54 | reverse complement strand
TGAATGGGAGGGCTCTAGAAACGGGGAGGAAATAGAGCCGGCTCCCACGAAAACCTCAATATGAGGAGGCTTTCGGATCACCACGCTGAACCGTTGCTTCGTGGTGACAAGTTGGAATTTAGTTGTGCGCCGCAGCGTGGTCCAGCGGGTTTGCGGCAAATCAGACATGCATTTGGTGCATACCCAGAGAACAATCCATTTTTAATCAGTAACTTACGGTCGTGTATGTAGGATATCCGAGAATTTTGCAGTGCAATATCAGGGATACGGCCGGTTTTCCATGGCGTTGGCGGAACGAGCATCCCGGCGCGATGCGCTGCCCGCGGCCCCAAAATCCGTCCATGGAGCCGGCCTGACATGGGAGTACCCGGCGCTTCGTCAAGAGCGCGGCATGCCGTTTTGGGTGTTGGAATCCGGCGGTCAGAACTTGGCGGTGCGGACCTGGTCCACCAGGAAGTCGCGGAACACCGTGATCCGGGTCACGTTGCGCAGCTCCTCCGGATAGACGAAGTACACCTTGAAGGTCGGGCCTTCCAGCTCCGGCAGCACCTGCACAAGGTTGGTGCCGGGCGTGGCGATGTAGTCGGGCAGGGCGGCCAGGCCCAGGCCGCTTTCGACCGCCTTCAGGATGCCGTAGATGTTGTTCACCGCCAGCACCGGCTCGCGCACCCGGTCGCCGGCGCCCGCATGGATGATCCAGTTCAGGTCCTGCAGCGGCCGCGGCGCCTCGGGGCCGTAGGAGATGATGGCGTGATTGTCCAGGTCGGCGGTAGAACTGGGCGCGCCGCGGGTGGCCACATACTCGGGCGAGGCGTAGATGTGATAGTGCACCGTCATCAGCTGGCGCTGGATCAGGTCCGGCTGGTGCGGCGGATGGAATCGAATCGCCGCGTCGGATTCGCGCATGGCGATATCGATCTCGGAATCGGATAGCAGCAGGTTGATGCCGATGTCGGGATAGGCGAGCCTGAAGTCTCTCAGATGCGGCACCAGCCATGTGGAGCCGAATCCGACGGTGGTGGTGACGTTGAGCCGACCTCGCGCCGCTGTCCGGCTGTCGCGCAGGATGGCTTCGGTCCGCTCGAGCTTGACGAACACCTCGCTGACGGTCTCGAACAGGGTCTCGCCCTGTTCTGTCAGGATCAGGCCGCGCGGATGGCGGTGGAACAGCGAAAAGCCCAGGCTCTCCTCAAGGCCGGAGATTTGCCGGCTGATCGCCGACTGGCTGAGATTCAGTTCGTCGCTGGCATGCGTGAAGCTGCCCGCCTTGGCGACCGAGTAGAACGTACGCAGCTTGTCCCAGTCCATTCGGCTTTCCCCCGATGATCCGCCGAGCCGGGACGATCCCCTCGCCCGGGCGCGGCGTTGCTTTATTCCGCCGCCTGCTTTTCGTGCACTTCGTGCGCGGCGATGAACTTTTCGGCTTCCAGCGCCGCCATGCACCCCATGCCGGCCGCCGTCACCGCCTGACGATACACCTTATCGGTCACGTCGCCCGCCGCAAATACGCCCAGAACCGCCGTCGAGGTGCTGTCCGGATTCTTCAGGATGTAGCCGCCGTCGTCGAGCGGCAACTGGCCGACGAACAGCTCGGTCGACGGCGTGTGTCCGATGGCGATGAAAACACCGTGGGCCGGCACCTCTGACGTCGTGCCCGTCCTGGTGTTGTGGATCCGCACGCCGGTCACGCCCATGGGGTCGGTGCCGCCGATAATGTCCTCGACGACGCTGTCCCAGATCACCCGGATCTTGTCATGGGTGAACAGCCGCTGCTGCAGCACCTTCTCGGCGCGCAGCTCGTCGCGGCGGTGGATCAGCGTGACCCTGGTGGCGAAGTTGGTCAGGAACAGTGCTTCCTCGACCGCCGTGTTGCCGCCGCCGATCACGATCACTTCCTTGCCGCGGTAGAAGAAACCGTCGCAGGTGGCGCAGGCCGATACCCCGAATCCCTGGAACTTCTGCTCGCCGGGCAGGCCCAGCCAGCGGGCCTGGGCGCCGGTGGCGATGATCAGCGTCTCGCCGACATATTCGGTGCCGCTGTCGCCGATGGCGACGAACGGGCGCTTGGACAGGTCGACCGACACGATGACGTCGGAAATCAGCGTGGTGCCCACATGCTCGGCCTGGGCGCGCATCTGGTCCATCAGCCACGGACCCTGGATCACGTCGGCGAAGCCCGGGTAATTTTCCACATCCGTGGTGATGGTCAGCTGGCCGCCGGGCTGGATGCCCTGGACCATGACCGGATTGAGCGCCGCGCGGGCGGCGTAGATCGCGGCCGTATAGCCCGCGGGTCCTGATCCGATGATCAGCACCTTGGTTTCGATGCGGTCTGCCATGCTTCTCTCCGCTGGCGGCTGCCGGTGTCCCTCAGGTAAGACCGGCGCCTTATTTCGCAAGTGCACTCTAGAACGGTTCTGGAGTCGAGGGAATCGCAGAACACGTTTGTGAAGAAAGTATTTAAAGCGGTTTGCGGCGAAGCGGAACCGCCTCGCCGCGCATTTTCGCGCGCCGGCGTCTTACAGGGCTTTGGCGTGCTGGGTGAGGTAGTCCGACACGCCCTGCTTGGTCGGCGCCATGCCGGCGTCGCCCTTCTGCCAGCCGGCGGGACAGACCTCGCCATGCTCCTCGTGGAAGCGCAGCGCCTCGACGATCCGCACCGCCTCGTCCGCGTTCCGGCCCAGCGGCAGGTCGTTGACGATCGCCTGGCGGACGGTGCCGCGGCGGTCGATCAGGAAGGTGCCGCGCAGCGCGACCGCGTCATCGATCAGCACGCCATAGCTCCGGGCGATCTGCTTGGTGATGTCGGCGACCATGGGGAACTTCACCGGGCCCAGGCCGCCCTCGTTCACCGGCGTGTTGCGCCAGGCGTAATGGCTGTACTGGGAGTCGACGCTCACCGACACCAGCCTGGTATCGAGCGCCGCGAGCGCATCGGCCCGGTTGCTGTAGGCGAGGATTTCCGAGGGGCACACGAAGGTGAAGTCCAGCGGATAGAAAAACAGGATGCCGTAGCCGCCATCGAGATAGTGCATCAGGTTGAAATTTTCCTGGATGTCGCCGTCGGGCATCACGGCCGCGGCGGTGAAATCGGGGGCCTGGCGGCCAACGAGGCTGGTCATATTTGAAGACTCCTGTTCTGGATCATGAGACAAAAATAGTAATTAGAATTATTAAAAATTAAACTAGCGGCCCAGGACGAGTCATTCCCGAAAATCCGGGAAGGGCAGGAATGCCTTTGGCGCATGGATCGCGGCTGCGGGACGGCGCTGGAAATCTTCCGTCAATGTTCTTTGCAAATGTTCCCAAACTTTGTAATTTAATTGCCGAGCCGCGTGAGCGGCGACGCCTTTCCTTCCATGGACCACGCCTCATGAAGCTTGATGAAATCGACCGCAAGATCCTCAGGCTGCTGCAGGAGAACGGCCGGATGACCAATGTGGACCTGTCACGCAAGGTCGGCATCTCGGCGCCTCCCTGCCTGCGCCGCGTTCGTGCGCTGGAGGAGAATGGCTACATCCAGGGCTATCACGCCCGGCTGAACGCCGCCGAGCTGGGCTTCGGCCTGACCGTGTTCGCCATGGTCGGCCTGCATTCCCAAGCCGAGGCGGATCTCAAGGCGTTCGAGGAGCTGGTACGCGGCTGGCCGATGGTGCGCGAGTGCCACATGCTCAACGGCGAGATCGACTTCATGCTCAAGATCGTCGCCCGCGACCTCAACGAGTTCCAGACGTTCCTGACCTCGCAGGTTACGCCAGCGCCCAACGTGGCCAGCGTCAAGACGGCACTGACCATCCGCAGCGCCAAGAACGAGCCGGGCGTGCCGTTCGGGTTGCCGGAAAAGCGATAGGCCCGAAGCCTCAGATAAACTTCACCTTGAGGATCTCATACGCGCGCTGGCCGCCGGGCGCGGCGAAATCGACTTCGTCGCCTTCCGACTTGCCGATCAGGGCGCGGGCGAGCGGCGAGTTGATCGACAGCAGGCCGGACTTGATGTCGGCTTCGACCTCGCCGACGATCTGGTAGGTCCGCTCCTCGTCGGTCTCGATGTCGACGACGGTCACCGTCGCGCCGAACTTCACGGTCTTGCCCGACAGCTTCGACACGTCGATGACCTCGGCGCGCGAGATCATGTCCTCGAGTTCGAGGATCTGGCCTTCGATGAAGGCCTGGCGCTCCTTCGCGGCGTGGTACTCGGCATTCTCCGACAGGTCGCCATGCTCGCGCGCCTCGGAGATCGCGCGGATCACCGCCGGACGCTCATCGAGCTTGTAGCGGCGCAGGTCCCCCTCGATTCGATCGAGTCCCTTTGCCGTCATCGGAATCTTTTCCATCGCCATTCCTTCTTATTCTTCGTGCCGCAAAACGATCACGTCCGGGCGGCGCATTGCGCCCGGCGTGACGCCTTCAGGATCATTTAGAATAGGATTGCAGACTGGCCACTTCAAGGCTGCCCGACTTCATGCTCTCGATGGCGAGCACGGACGCCACCGCGCCGGCGAGGGTGGTGTAGTACGGCACCTTCTCGGTCAGGGCCGTGCGGCGGATCGAGAAGCTGTCATTGATCGCCTGGGCGCCCTCGGTGGTATTGAACACCAGCTGGACTTCGCGGTTCTTGATGGCGTCGACGATATGGGGCCGGCCTTCCAGCACCTTGTTGACCCGCTTCACCTTGACGCCCTGCCCGGCGAGGAAGCTCGCCGTGCCCTTGGTGGCGATGATGGTGAAGCCCATCTCGATCAGCTTGCGCACGGGTCCGACGATGGCCTGCTTGTCGCCGTCCTTCAATGAAATGAACACCGTGCCCGACAGGGGAACCTTGGTGCCGCCGGCGATCTGCGACTTGGCGAACGCCTTGCCGAAGGTCCAGTCGAGGCCCATCACCTCGCCCGTCGAGCGCATCTCCGGACCCAGCAGCGTGTCGACGCCGGGGAATCGGGCGAACGGGAACACGGCTTCCTTGACGGCGACATGCTTGATGTCGTGCTCGCGCAGATTGAAGCTCGCGAGGCTCTCGCCGGCCATCACCCGCGCCGCGATCTTGGCCAGCGGCACGCCGATTGCCTTGGCGACGAACGGCACAGTGCGGCTGGCGCGCGGGTTCACTTCGAGGATGTAGATGGTCTCGCCCTGCACGGCGAACTGCACGTTCATCAGACCGACCACGTCGAGGCCGCGGGCCAGCGCCTCGGTCTGGCGCTTGATGTCGGCGATGATGTGCGCGGGCAGCGAATAGGGTGGCAGCGAGCACGCGCTGTCGCCCGAATGCACGCCGGCCTCCTCGATATGCTCCATGATGCCGGCGACGAACACGCTCTCACGGTCGGCGATGGCGTCCACGTCGACCTCGATGGCGTTGCGCAAATAGTAGTCGACCAGCACCGGGCTGTCGCCCGAGACGCGCACCGCCTCGGTCATGTAGCGCTCCAGCCCCTGCACGTCGGCGACGATCTGCATGCCGCGGCCGCCCAGCACGTAGGACGGCCGGATCACGACCGGATAGCCGATCTCGTAGGCGATCTCCTTGGCCTCCTCCAGTGAGGTGGCGGTGCCATTGGCCGGCTGCTTCAGACCCAGCTCGTGCAGCAGCGCCTGGAAGCGCTGCCGGTCCTCGGCCAGGTCGATGGCGTCGGGCGAGGTGCCGAGGATCGGCACACCGGCGGCCTCGAGTGCGCTCGCCAGCTTGAGCGGCGTCTGGCCGCCAAACTGGACGATGACGCCCTTCACGGTGCCCCTGGACTGTTCCTTGCGGATCAGCTCCAGCACGTGCTCCTCGCTCAGCGGCTCGAAATACAGCCGGTCGGAGGTGTCGTAGTCGGTCGACACGGTCTCCGGATTGCAGTTGACCATGATGGTCTCGTAGCCGGCCTCGGTCAGCGCGTAGACGGCATGGACGCAGCAATAGTCGAACTCGATGCCCTGGCCGATTCGGTTCGGTCCGCCGCCCAGGATGATCACCTTCTCGCGGTCGCTCGGATTAGCTTCGCACTCGCCGCCGCCGAACTCGACCTCGTAGGAAGAGTACATGTAGGGCGTGCGCGCCTCGAACTCGGCACCGCAGGTGTCGATGCGGCGGAAGCCCGGATGCACGCCCAGGTCCTGGCGCTGCTCGTAGACGTCCTCGGTGGCGATGCCGCAAAGCTCGGCGATGCGCGCGTCCGAGAAGCCCATGGACTTGTAGTAGGCCATCTCCTGCGGATCGGACGGCAGCCGGTTGTCGCGCAGCTGGTTCTCGGCGCGGACGATCTCCTCGATCTGGGCGAGGAACCAGGGGTCGTAGCTGGTCGCCTCCTGGATGCGCTCCAGGCTCAGGCCTTCGCGGAACGCCTGTCCGATATACAGGATGCGCTCCGGGGTCGGCCTGGACAGGGCGGCGAGCACCGCCTCCTTGTCCTTGTCGTCCGGATCGTAGCCGGGCACCTCGATCTCCGAGAGGCCGGTCAGGCCGGTCTCCAGCGAATACAGCGCCTTCTGCAGGCTCTCGGCGAACGACCGGCCGATGGCCATGGCCTCGCCCACCGATTTCATCGAGGTGGTCAGTGTCGGCTCGCTGTTCGGGAACTTCTCGAACGCGAAGCGCGGCACCTTGGTGACCACGTAGTCAATGGTCGGCTCGAAAGACGCGGGCGTGACGCCGGTGATGTCGTTGCTCAGTTCATCGAGCGTGTAGCCGACGGCGAGGCGCGCGGCGACCTTGGCGATCGGGAAACCGGTCGCCTTCGACGCCAGCGCCGACGATCGCGACACGCGCGGGTTCATCTCGATGACGATCATGCGGCCGTCCTTCGGATTGATCGCGAACTGCACGTTCGATCCGCCGGTTTCCACGCCGATCTCGCGCAGCACCGCGATCGAGGCGTTGCGCATGATCTGGTATTCTTTATCGGTCAAGGTCAGCGCCGGCGCGACAGTGATGGAGTCGCCGGTGTGCACGCCCATAGGGTCGATGTTCTCGATGGAGCAGACGATGATGCAGTTGTCCGCCTTGTCGCGGACCACCTCCATCTCGAACTCCTTCCAGCCGAGTACCGATTCCTCGATCAGCACCTCGGTGGTGGGCGAGGCGTCCAGGCCCTGGCGGACGATGGTCTCGAACTCTTCCCGGTTGTAGGCGATGCCGCCGCCGGTGCCGCCCATGGTGAAGCTGGGGCGGATGATCGCCGGCAGGCCGACGATCGGCAGGGCGTCGAGCGCCTCGGACAGGGTCTTCACCATGCGGCTGGTCGGGCAGCTCAGGCCGATCTTCTCCATGGCGTCGCGGAACAGCAGCCGGTCCTCGGCCTTGGCGATGGCCTCCTTGGACGCGCCGATCAGCTGCACGCCGAATTCGGCGAGCGTGCCGTTCTCGTCGAGCGCCAGCGCCGTGTTCAGGGCGGTCTGGCCGCCCATGGTCGGCAGCACGGCGTCGGGCCGCTCCAGCTCGATGATCTTGCGCACCATCTCGGGCGTGATCGGCTCGATATAGGTGGCGTCGGCCACCTCCGGGTCGGTCATGATGGTGGCCGGGTTCGAGTTCACCAGGATGATCCGGTAGCCCTCCTCCTTCAACGCCCGGCAGGCCTGGGTGCCGGAATAGTCGAACTCGCAGGCCTGCCCGATGATGATCGGGCCGGCGCCGATGACGAGGATGCTCTTGATGTCTGTCCGCTTAGGCACGCTTGGTCACCATGTTCATGAACTGGGCGAACAGGTAGTGGCTGTCCTGGGGGCCGGGCGATGCCTCGGGGTGGTGCTGCACCGAGAACACCGGCTTGCCCTTGAAGGCGAGGCCGCAGATGGTGCCGTCGAACAGCGACACGTGGGTCACCTCGACGCTGTCGGGCAGGCTGTCCGCGTCCACGGTGAAGCCGTGGTTCATGGAGGTGATCTCGACCTTGCCGGTGCGCAGGTCCTTCACCGGATGGTTCGCGCCGCGGTGTCCCTGGTGCATCTTCAGCGTCTTGCCGCCGGCAGCGAGCGCCAGCATCTGGTGGCCGAGGCAGATTCCGAACACCGGCAGGCCGCTGCCGATCAGGTCGCGGATCACCGGTACCGCGTATTCGCCGGTGGCCGCCGGATCGCCCGGGCCGTTCGACAGGAACACGCCGTCCGGCTTGTGGGACATGATCTCCTCGGTGGTGGTGGTGGCGGGCACCACGGTCACGCGCGCGCCTTCGGTCGCCAGCGACCGGGCGATGTTGTTCTTGAGGCCGTAGTCGACCGCGACGATGTGCGCGAGCGGATTGTCCTGCCGGCCGTAGCCGTTCTCCAGCGACCAGCGGGTCTGATTCCAGCCATAGGTCTGGGTGCAGCTCACGTCCCTGGCCAGGTCCATGCCCTCGAGGCCGGGCCAGGCCTTCGCCTGGGCGTGGAGCGCGGGGATGTCGAAATTGCCGTCGGGCGCGTGGCAGATCACCCCGTTGGGCGGGCCGCCCAGGCGGATGCGGCGGGTCAGGCGCCGTGTGTCGACGCCGGTGATCGCGATCAGATTGTGGCTCGCCAGCCAGTCGTTCAGGTGGCTGACGGCGCGGAAGTTGGACGGTTCGGTGATCCGCTCGCGGAGCACGAGACCGCGTGCGGCGGCGTTCTTCGCCTCGACGTCGTCGAAATTGGCGCCGACATTGCCGATATGCGGGAAGGTGAAAGTGATGATCTGGGCGGCATATGACGGATCGGTCAGGATCTCCTGGTAGCCGGTCATGGCGGTGTTGAAGCAGACCTCGCCGACCGCGCTCCCGGATGCTCCCGCGCCATAGCCCCAGTAAACGGTGCCATCATGGAGCACCAGAGCGCCGGTGATCCCGCGATGGGGCGGCGCGTCCGGTAAGGTGACGTTGTCGGGCATTCAGGTCTCCGGCTGGGCCTGCGCGAGCGGCGGCGTGGCGGGCGGCGCGCAAATTTGCGGGAACATAAGCGCTGCCAGCAGGCGGGTCAAGCGAAACGCTGGTGATGAAATATTAGTATTTTCAATAACTTAGTATAATGGCCCCGGTTTGCCATCCGGACGCTGTTATTATAGAGTCACTTGGCGGCGCCAACCTGTGGAGGTTTGGGGACGACTCCCCGGCGGCGCCAGCCGGCTAACGAGGTATGACATGCTCCGTGAACAGCTCACCGAGGCGCTCAAGGACGCCATGCGCGGCCAGGACAAGCGTCGCACCAGCACGCTGCGGCTGATCCTGGCGGCGATCAAGGACCGCGACATCGCCGGCCGCGAGAACGGCAGTCGCGACCTGGTCGGCGACGACGAGGTCCTGCAGCTGCTGCAGAAGATGGTGCGCCAGCGCCGCGAGTCGATCGAGACGTTCGAGAAGGGCGGCCGCCTCGATCTGGCCGACCAGGAGCGCGCGGAGATCGTCATCATCGAAGGCTTCCTGCCCCAGCAGATGGGCGATGCCGAGATCGCCGCCGCGGTCGACGCCGTTGCCGCCGAGATGGGCGCGGCGGGTCTCAAGGACATGGGGCGGGTGATGGCGGCGCTGCGCGAGCGCTATCCCGGAACCATGGATTTCGGCAAGGCGTCGGCCGCCGCGAAGGCCCGGCTTTCCTGACATCCTTCCGCCCGTTCCGCTTCCAGGCGCAGCGGCGGACAAGATAAAGTGGCGGCATGCGGTTCACCCCCGAGTTTCTCGACGAGCTGCGCCTCAGGGTCCGGCTGACCGACGTCGTCGGCCGCAAGGTGAAGCTCGTGCGCAAGGGGCGCGAATCCGGCGGCCTGTGTCCGTTCCACAACGAGAAGACGCCGTCTTTCACCGTCAATGACGACAAGGGCTTCTATCACTGCTTCGGCTGCGGCGCCCACGGCAACGTGATCGACTTCGTCATGCACACGGAGGGGCTGGCGTTTCCCGAGGCCGTCGAGCGGCTGGTGGGCGAGGCCGGCATGACCATGCCGGCCTTCTCGGATGGCGACCGCGCCCAGGACGACCGGCGCAAGGGCCAGCATGAGGTGATGGAGATCGCCGCCGCCTGGTATCAGGCCCAGCTCGCCGCCGGAATCGGGCGGGGCGCCCGCGACTATATCCAGAAGCGCGGCCTGACCGCCGAGACCGTCAAGACGTTCCGGCTGGGCTACGCGCCCGAGCCGCGGACGGCGTTCAAGGACGCCATGCTCGCCCGCAAGGTCGACGAGCAGGCGCTCGTGGACACCGGCATGCTGATCAAACCCGAGGACGGCGGCGCGACCTATGACCGGTTCCGCGACCGGGTAATGTTCCCGATCACCGATCCGCAGGGCCGTATCGTCGGCTTCGGCGGCCGGGCGCTGGGCAACGCGCCGGCCAAGTACCTGAACTCGCCGGAAACCGCCCTCTTCCACAAGGGCAGGCTGCTCTACAATCACGCCATGGCCCGCGCCGCCGCGCGAGCGGCCGAACGGGTGGTCGTCGCCGAAGGCTACATGGACGTGATCGCCATGGCCCAGGCCGGGCTGAACGAGGGCGTAGCCCCGCTTGGCACGGCGGTGACGGAGGACCAGCTCACGTTACTGTGGCGCATGGCGCCGGAGCCGATCTTCTGCTTCGACGGCGACTCCGCCGGCCTGAGGGCGGCGGAACGGGCGCTGCTCAGGGCGCTGCCGCTGCTCAAGGCCGGGCAGTCGCTGCGGTTCGCCACCCTGCCCAAGGGCGAGGATCCGGACACGCTGATCAGGAACCAGGGCGCCGGCGCCATGCGCGACGTGTTGGATCGCGCCAGGCCGCTGATCGACGTGCTCTGGGAGGTCGAACTGGCGCGCCAGCCGGTCGACACGCCGGAGCGGCGGGCGGGCTTCAAGGCCAGGCTGCGCGAGCGGCTGGGCGAGATCGCCGATCCCGACGTGCGCGGCTTCTACCGTGACGAGTTCGATGCGCGCACCCAGTCCCTGTGGGCGCCGCGGCGCGACGGGACGCAGGGCGGGCGGCAGCCTTTCCGCGGCAAGGGCAAGGGGCGGTACGATGCACCAGTGCCGGTCAGCCGGGAACTGCTGGCGACGCCGATCGCGCGTGGTGCCGGCTTCATTAATCACCGGCGGGAAAGGCTGATCCTGCTGACCGTTCTCAACCATCCGGGGCTGATCGAAGCCCATCATGAGGAGTTGATGGCGGTCGATCTTGACAGCGACGAACTTGACAAGTTGCGTGCCGCGATCATACGAATTGCCGCAAGCTGCCATCAGTCTGATGACAAACTTGAAAGTTCAACCATCCGGAACCACCTGTACGGGGAAGGTTTCGGCCGGGCCGTGCAACGTTTGGAGGAGGACAAAGGTTTGGTGGGCGATCTGTTCGCTAAGCCCGACGCGACGACCGACTCCGCCGAACAGGGCCTGCGCTCGCTCTTGCGGGCAAGCCAGTTACAGCTTTTGCAGCATGAGCTGGAAGCAGCAGAGGTCGACTCGATGTCCGACGATAGCGAAGAAGCGGAGAGAGCGACTCGCAGGGCGCGCGACATTCGCGCGCAAATCGAGGCGCTGGTGGAGAGTTTGTCCGGAATGGACCGCTAGAAGCGGCGGCGGCCGGGAAAACCGGCGTCGATGATAACGAGGAAAAAGTCAGGCGCCCCGGGCGTTCTGATGGACCAGATAGAGACCCGAATTTCAGGCGCGCGTCACCGGACCGATGTCCGGCCGGCGCGAGCCTTACAGGAGCAGAGACGTTCATGGCGAAGGACGCATCCGAGTCGGTGAAAGAGCGCGACGAGTCCGAGGAGCTGGGTGACAGCCCGCTCGTCGATTCGTCCGCGGAAGCGGTCAAGAAGATGATCGCTGCCGCCAAGGAGCGGGGCTACGTCACCTATGATGAACTGAACCGGGTGCTGCCGCAGGACCAGCTGTCCTCCGAGCAGATCGAGGACATAATGGCCATGATGTCCGAAATGGGCATCAACGTCATCGAGAACGAGGAAGCGGCGGACGAGGCCGAGGACGTCGAGGAAGTCGCCAGCGGCGACGACGACGAGTTGGGCAGCCCGCGCGCCAAGGAAGCCGAAGTCGACCGCACCGACGATCCGGTGCGCATGTATCTGCGCGAGATGGGCAGCGTCGAGCTGCTGTCGCGTCAGGGCGAAATTGCCATCGCCAAGCGTATCGAGGCCGGCCGAAACGCCATGATCGACGGCCTTTGCGAAAGCCCGCTCACGTTTGCCGCCATTACCGACTGGCACGACCAGCTGATCAATCAGCAACTCCTGCTCCGCGACATCATCGATCTGGACGCCACCTATGGCGCGGGCCCGGGCGGCAACGGTGCGCTGCCGGCCGAGATGGCTGGCGAGGACGCCGTGGCTGTCGAGGCCGAGGCGCCGGCCGACGAGGACGAGGAGGAAGGTGTCGCACCGCCGGTGAGCGAGGCCGGCGCCGAAGAGGAAGAGGAAAATTCCGACGAGGCCGCCGTGTCGCTCTCCGTCATGGAAGAGCGGCTGAAGCCCGAGGTGATCGAGAAGTTCGAGCAGATCTCCGCCACCTACAAGAGGCTGGAGAAGCTGCAGCAGGCGCGCCTCGACGTCCAGCTCGGCCAGGGCACGTTTTCGCCGGCCCAGGAAAAGAAGTACCGGACGCTGAAGGGCGAGATCATCGCCCTCGTCAACATCGTCCACCTCAACAATTCCCGCGTCGAGACGCTGGTCGAGGAACTCTACAACTATAATCGCCGGCTGCTCGGCCTGCAGGGGCAGCTGCTGCGCCTCGCCGAGAGCAACAAAGTTAACCGCATGGAATTCCTGCAGCACTACCAGGGCCATGAACTGGATCCGGATTGGCTGCAGAATGTCGCGCAGCTTCCCGGCAAGGGCTGGAAGGCGTTCGCCGAGCGCGAAGGCGCGCGCGTCGAGTTGATCCGCAAGGAGATCGCCGAGATCAGCCAGGTCAGCGGCCTGCCGATCGGCGAGTACCGCCGCGTGGTGCAGACCGTCCAGAAGGGCGAGAAGGAAGCCCGCCAGGCCAAGAAGGAGATGGTCGAGGCCAATCTCCGGCTGGTGATCTCCATCGCCAAGAAATACACCAACCGCGGCCTGCAGTTCCTCGACCTGATCCAGGAAGGCAACATCGGCCTGATGAAGGCGGTGGACAAGTTCGAGTACCGCCGCGGCTACAAGTTCTCGACCTATGCCACCTGGTGGATCCGGCAGGCGATCACCCGCTCGATCGCCGACCAGGCGCGCACCATCCGCATTCCGGTCCACATGATCGAGACCATCAACAAGCTGGTGCGTACCTCGCGGCAGATGCTGCACGAGATCGGCCGCGAGCCGACGCCCGAGGAGCTGGCGGAAAAGCTTTCCATGCCGCTCGAGAAGGTGCGCAAGGTGCTGAAGATCGCCAAGGAGCCGATCAGCCTCGAGACGCCGATCGGCGACGAGGAGGACAGCCACCTGGGCGACTTCATCGAGGACAAGAACGCGGTCCAGCCGCTCGACGCCGCGATCCAGGACAATCTGCGCTCGACCACGACGCGGGTGCTGGCGTCGCTCACGCCGCGCGAGGAGCGCGTGCTGCGCATGCGCTTCGGCATCGGCATGAACACCGACCACACACTCGAGGAAGTGGGCCAGCAGTTCTCGGTCACCCGCGAGCGCATCCGCCAGATCGAGGCGAAGGCGCTGCGCAAACTGAAGCACCCCAGCCGGAGCCGCAAGCTCCGCAGCTTCCTCGATACCTGACCTTTACTGTCAGCCCCGACGCTAGTGGAGCCCGCGAACCGTCAGGTTCTCGGCTGCGACACTTGCGAGCGGGGGACCCATGCTTCCGGCGGTACGTTGTCTGAACCGTCGAATCTGCGTGGTAATAGGCCCCCGCGCGCATTGCTTGGCGGGGATGACAATCGTGGGAAGTGTCGCCTAAATCCGCCAGAAGCCGGGCGTGAACAGCACGAATACCGTGAACAGCTCGAGACGCCCCAGCAGCATGCCGACGCACATGATCAGTTTGGCGATGTCGGAGAAGCCGGCATAGTTGCCTACCGGGCCGCCAATGTCGCCCAGCCCCGGCCCCACATTCGACACCGCCGCCGCGCCGCTGGTGAGCGCGGTCATGAAATCGACGCCGGTCAGCGCCAGGCCCACGGCGACCATGAACATGGTGACGAAGAACAGGAACATGAACGCGATCACCGAGGTCAACGTCTCCTCGCTGACCGGGGTATTGTTCAGCTTCAGGCTCATCACGCCGTGCGGGTTGACCATGCGGAACAGGATGCGGCGGATTGCCTGGAACAGCACCTGGTAGCGGAAGATCTTGACCGATCCGGTGGTCGAACCGGTGCAGCCGCCGACGAAATAAAGCGCAAAGAACACCATGGTCGCGCCGCCGCCCCATTGCAGGTAGTCGGTGGAGACGAAGCCGGTTGTGGTGATCGCCGAGATCACGTTGAAGGTGCCGTGGCGCAGCGCATCGCCCAGCGAGAAATGGCCCTGGAAGTAGAGCCAGGCGCTCATCATCAGCGATACCGCGGCGCAGAAGATCAGGAACCAGCGGATCTGGTCGTCGAACAGGCCCGGGATCGATTTCACCGTCATCCTCCGGCTGCTGAGCGCCACATAGACCGTAAACGGCAAGGAGCCCGCCAGCATGAAGACGATGGCCACCGTTTCCAGGTACAGGCTGTCGAAAACGGCGATCGAGGAGTCGTAGTTGGCGAAGCCACCGGTCGCCACGGTCGACAGCGCGTGGCAGACGGCGTCCAGCAGGGTCATGCCGCCCATCAGGTAGGCGAGCGTGCACAGGCTCGCCAGCACCGCGAATACGCCGGTGATCGCCAGCGCGAGCTGGCCGGTGCTGGGGAGAAGCTTCTTGTCCTTCTCCGAGGACTCGGTGCGGAAAAGCTGCATGCCGCCGACCCTGAGCATGGGCAGGAGCGCGAGCGCCACGACGATGATGCCGACGCCGCCCATGGCGTGCAGCAACGCGCGCCATAGCAGCAGCCCCGCCGGCATGTGGTCCAGGCCGACGATCACGGTGGCGCCCGTGGTCGTCAGGCCGGACATGGTCTCGAACAGCGCATCGGCCGGGCTGAGCCTCGAGTGGCCGAACATCAGCGGCAATGACGCGAAGACGCTGACCACGATCCAGGTCAGCACGGTCAGCAGGAAAGTCTGCCGCAGGGTGAACTCCGCCCGGGAATGCCCGCGGTTGCCCAGCCACAGCAGCGCGCCGGCGAAGGCCGTGATCACCGAAGCGCCGACGAAGCCGAGATTTTCGCGGTGGCCGTAGGCCAGATCGACGGCAGCCGGAATCAGCATGACCACCGCGAGAATGCAGAGCAGCATGCCGATGACCTGGAGGATGGGGCGCAGATCGATCACGCCTGTTCCTTACCGTGCCTTTGGCGGAGCATCAAGCTACCGCTCGAAACGGAACGGCCCCGCTGAAGCGGGGCCGCCGGGGATACTACCCTGCCGGCCTATTCGGCGGCGATGTTTTCCTTGCTGCCGGCGATGTCGGCCATCAGGTGGATCGCCTCGGTCTGTCGGGTGCCGATGGAAATGCCGGTCGCGCCGGAATCCGCCCAGGCGGCCCAGTTCTGGCGGATGCGCTTCTCGGGTCCGACCAGGTTCTGCTCGTCGACATATTCGTCGGGAACGGCGGCTGCGGCCTCTTCCTTCCGGCCGGCGAGGTACAGCTCCTGGATGCGGTTGGCGGCGTCGCCATAGCCGAACTTCACCATCCGGTCCTTGTGGAAGTTCTTGTCCTTGTGGCCCATGCCGCCCGCATAGAGCGCGATGGTCGGCTTCAGCACCGCGAGGCCAGCCTTGACGTCGTCGGTGATGTGGACGCCGACGCCGGCCTGGATCTCGAAATTATCCATGCTCTTGCCGTTGCCGGCCTTGGCGAAGCCTTCCTTCAGCCAGTCGCCGTACAGTTCCATGCCGCGCGGGGTCCAGCCCAGCGGCAGCCAGCCGTCGGCCAGCTGGGCGGTCAGCTTCACCATGGTCTCGGTGCCGGAGCCGGTCCAGATCGGGATGTTGGGGTTGGTGTGCAGGATCGACTTCAGCGGCTTGCCGATGCCCATGGCGCCCGGGCGGTCGGCGGGCAGCGGCAGCGGCAGCTGCTGGCCGTCATGGGTCACCGGCTCATCGCGCGCGAACACCTTGCGCATGATGGTGATGTAGTCCTTCATCCAGTGATAGGGCTTGCCCCAGGGCTGGCCGTACCAGCCCTCGACGATCTGCGGGCCCGACATGCCGATCCCGGCGATGAAGCGGTTGCCGCCGGCCAGCGCATCGACGGTGGCGGCCTGCATGGCGGCCATGGTCGGCGACCGGCCTGCCATTTGCATGATGGCGGTGCCCAGACGGATGCGCTTGGTGTGGGCGGCGATGTAGGCGAGGGGCGTCACCGCGTCGGAGCCGTAGGCCTCTGCCGTCCAGACGGAATCGTAGCCCAGCTCCTCGGCCAGCTTGACCTTGTCCATGGGCAGATTCATTTGTGCCCCGGAATAGCCGATCATCAACCCCAGCTTGATCTTCTTCATGCTCGCTCTCCCTCGGTTTGGTGGGCGTGCGCCGCCCGATGCCGCACGCTAGCGCGCCGCCGCTCGCCGCGCAACATGGGTTACCGATGAGTAAAATCACGCATGATGGCTGCGATGTTGCATTCATCTATAAAGGTGAATGCAGCGCCAAATATTCATTGGAAAAATCTAACATGAATATTTTAGAATTAATATAATGGCCAAGTTTCCAGCGATCGTCAGATGTTATGGCGGTGAGGGTGTTATGAAGAAGTCTACGAGTACTTGTGCGGCAAACGCGTAAGGCGGTGAATCGCTGCTTTTCTGGGGGGATGGGGAAAAATCGTCCAGAAACATCCTTTCGTTCTCTTTTGCGTCTGCGGCCGCTGGCCTCGGGCGACACGCCCTCGACCGGCGGCGGCACCGGCACGCCGATCATGCCGCGGACGATCGAATTCCAGCTGATCTGGCGGTACGGATCCTCGGAGCAGGTGGAAGGCCGGGACCGTCCAACGGCCCCGGCCTTCGCCGTTTCAGGGGCTTTGGCATTGGCGTCAATAATGCTATCAGAAGCCGTCCTCGCCTTGGGGGCCTGTAGCTCAATTGGTTAGAGCCGACCGCTCATAACGGTCTGGTTGCAGGTTCGAGTCCTGCCGGGCCCACCACGCTTCGCCTTTTCGGCTTCGTGTGGCGCAGCCAGCAGGAGACCGGCGGGCTCAGGCAGTGCCCGTCGCCCAGCCGGGCGCCTGTTCCCCGAACAGCATGCAGCGGCCGCGAATTTCCTTGCCAGCGCGTGACCGCCACGCACCCCTTCCGTCGCCCGGACGATCTCCGCCTTCGCCAGCTTGGTGAAAATCTTCGCCAGGAACGTGGGCGATATCCGTTGCAGGTCCGCGTGGTCGCGGCTGCTCAGGGGCGTATCGCCGGCGTCGGTGAGCCAGAGCAGGCAATGGATGCCATACTCCACGCTAACGGTGAGGTGCGCCATGACGCCGAGTGTATACGTCTCCGCTGAACCCGGTAATCGGAACGGAGATCGATATCATCTGAGTTGCATCATGGTGAGGAGGTCGGCGAGCGCGCTTTCCGGTGCCGTCCGCAGGGTCATTACCGCGTCCGGCGGCAGGCCGTCGATACGCGTCTCGGCGACGATCTCGTCGGCGTGGAGCAGCAACCGGGACAACGCTTCCCGACGGCCGAGGCACGATGTCTCGACGATCGCCCTGGCGCAGCGGTTGAACGGCAGGCCGTCGCGCAGGATGTCGTCCGGCGTCAGGTGGACGATGGCGGCGTCGATGGGCTGCTGGCGCAACAAAGCCCGCGCGGCGGTGAAGCCGTCCGGCTGGGGGCCGGAAAATGCGGCCCCGTTGAGACGGATGCCGCGCGCCGACGCATAGCCAAGGGTTATTCCGCCAGGCGCGCCTGACAACAGGCGGTCCGGAAACGGCGGCACGGTGTCGGACAGGTGCAGCCAGACCGGTATGGTGGCGGGGTCTCCCAGAGCGATCCTCAGGACATCGCGGTAGATCGAGGGCGAGCTGATGCTCAACTGCGGCATGGCGTTGACCTCGCAGATCAGCGCCCCGGTGTCGAGCCATGACCGGGAGATGTCGGCCATGATCAGGTCCACGCCGGCGAAGTCCAGCCTCAGCGCCGCCGCCGCATGGATCGCGAGGGCTGCGTTGTCCGGGTGAACGGCGGCTGCTGCGACCGGCACCGGCTCGCCGCCCGTGGAAACGTTGGAGCGTCGCCTCAAGGCGACGAACTCCCCATCCGGGATGACGCTGTCCGGTCCCATGTCCCGTCCGGCGAGAATATCGAGTGCTTCTGCGTCCAGCTCCAGCATGCGCTTGCGGAAATCCCGCCGGCGTCGCCTCGCTTCCTGGCTGGCGCCCGCTGCCTGCACGAGTTGGGCGATAGTGCTCGAGCCGTCGCCCCGCACACCGCCAGGGCGCTTGGCAAAAATCTGGACAATCTGGTGGTCCAGTACCACGACCCGGTAGTCGACGCCGTCGAAGTGCTTCTCGACCAGAATTGATTCGGACAGTCCACGGGCGTGGTCGAACGCGGCCCTGACAGCCGCTTCATCAGTCAGCCCGGCAGCGACGCCTGCTCCCTGGTCGAGATCGGCGGGCTTGACCACGACGGGGAATCCCAGCGTGCGGGCCGCCTCGACCGCCTGCGCGGCCTGCGCCACCCGAATGTGACGCGACGCCGGCAGTCCGGCCCGGCGCAGGATGTTCGCCGTCGCGACCTTGTCGCGTGCCACCTGGGCGGCGATGGCCGAGGTGGAGTCGAGCATGCTGCTGAAGAGCCAGCGGCTCGGACGGTCGACGCCGAAGCTGTAAAGCCCCTGCAGAATGCGGGTTACGGGGATGCCAGCATCATCGGCGGCGCGCAGGAAGCGGTAAGTGTTGATGCCGTCTTCGCGAAACGGCTCAAGAAGACGCGCGGCTTCGTCGAGCGATATTTGTTCGTGACCGTCCTCCGGCGACAGCCTGCCGAGTTCGAGAAAGCACGACACCGCCTTGCTCGCCCAGTTCAACGCGACGGACGCCGCGTCCCGTTCCACATACGGCGCCGCGAGGCGGAAGGCGAGGGCGCCTGCCGCCATGGGGCCGTCCGCCGGGCTGGGGTCGTCCAGGGCGATGTGGAAACGGTGGCTGGCCGCGAT
>CAMBYA010000005.1 GCA_945872035.1 Rhizobium sp. Q54 | reverse complement strand
GGCGAAACGCGGGTCGTCGGTCAGGTCCTCCCGGCCCATGGCGCGCAGCAGGTTGGTCCAGTGCGCTTCCTTGATGCACAGGATGGCGACATGACCGTCACCCGCCGGATAGACGTTGTAGGGCGCGATGGCGAGGCCGCCGTGCCGGTTGCCGGTACGGGTGGTGACCGCGCCGCTGGTGCCGTAGAGCAGGCTGAGGTTGGAGGCGAGCGCCGGGTAGATGGTCTCGACCATGGCCACCTCGACCAGCCTTCCCTTGCCCGTCCGCGTCCGCTCGAACAGCGCGGTCAGCACCGCGCCGTAGAGATGGGTGCCGCTGAGGAAGTCGGCGAAGGTCGGGCCGGACTTGAGCGGCGGGCCGTCGGGGAATCCGGTGACGCTCATGGCGCCCGACACCGCCTGGATGGTGAGGTCCATGGCCAGCGCGTCCCGGTCCGGCCCGGACAGGCCGAAGCCGCTGCCCGAGGCGTAGATCAGCCGGGGATTGGCGGCATGCAGCACCTCCCAGCCGACGCCGAGACCGTCCATGACGCCCGGCGCGAAGTTCTCCAGCAGCACGTCGGCGTGTTCCACCAGCTTCAGCAGCAGGTCGCGGCCCTCCGGCGACTTCAGGTTGAGGGTGATGCCGCGCTTGTTCGAATTCAGCATGGCGAGCGGTAGCATGGCGCCTTTCGAGACCGCCGAGCGACGGCGCACCGGCTCGCCGTCGACCGGCTCGACCTTGATCACGTCGGCACCGGCCCGCGCCATCAGCATGGCCGCGTACGGCCCCTGATAGACCTGCCCCAAGTCCAGCACGGTGATGCCGCTGAGCGGCATGTTGGCGGTGTCGGTCATGTGTTCTTCCCCGCGACAGGGTGGCGCAAACGGGAACAGTTCGCCAGCCAAACCAGCGATTGAAGCTGCAACCCGCGCGGCAAACCGGCAACATGGCGCTGCATGTTGCCCTCGCCCCTTCAGATCCGCCCCGCCACGCTCGCCGACGTTCCCGCCATGGCACGCCTGGAGGAGATATCGTTTCCCGGCGACCGGCTGTCGGCGCGCGCGCTGCGGCGGCTGGTGCGCGAAGGCCGGGCCCTGTGTCTCGTCGCCGAGAACGACGGCCGGCTGGCGGGTGACGCTATCGCGCTGCCGCGCCGGGGCAGCCGGTCGCTGCGGCTCTATTCGGTCGCGGTCGATCCCGCGTTTCGCAAGGCAGGGATCGGTACCGCGCTGCTGGCGGCATGCGAGCAGTGGGCAAACTCGGCCTGCCATGACGAGATCAGGCTGGAGGTCCGCGAGGACAACGCGGCGGCGATCCGTCGTTACCTGGCCACAGGCTATGTGACGACCGGCCGCAAACCGGACTTCTACGACGATGGCGCCGCCGCCATCGTCATGAAAAAATCCCTCGGAGCCATACCGGCTTAACCTCGACGCGCTATCTTTACCGCAACACCGACGGCGCGCATCATGACGCGCGGCGGGGTTCGACAATGCCATGAGTCCGACCGGACCTGAAGCGGTCCGGCCAGTCACGGCGGCGACGTTTTCAGCCCCAATCACGAAGGCCCCATGGCGCGTCACATCATTATCGTCGACTCCCTTGCCGACTGCGAATGGGCGCGGAAGGCCGGCAAGGCCGTGACCCTTCAGCAATATGTGGAAACGCCCGAAGGCCTGTCGAGCAAGAGCGCCCGCGTCATCAATCTGAGCGGCGACCTGGAATATCTCGACCTGGGCTACTACTGCTCGCTGCTGGCCGAGGCGCGGGGCCAGAAGGTGGTGCCGACGGTCGAGACCATCCTGAACCTGTCGCGCAAACAGCTCTACAGCGTCGAGCTGCCGGACCTGAACTACACGCTGCGCGACGAGATCAAGAAGCTCTCCAACCCGCCGCAGGCCGCGTTCACCCTGACCGTCTATTTCGGACAGACCGCCGGGAACCGGTTCCGCACCTTCGCGCGCCAGCTGTTCGACCGGTTCCGGTGCCCGCTGCTGCGGGTCGAGGTGGCGTTCGACGAGCGCTGGAGCGTCAAGTCGCTGCAGGCCATCGCGCCCCGCTCGCTCAGCCCCGAGGAGTTCGACTTCTTCCTGGCACGGCTCGAGCACTACACCCGCGCAGACTGGCGTGCGCCCAAGGCGCGGCCCACCGCGCGCTTCGCCCTCGGCGTGCTCTACGATGCCTCGGCCAAGCTGCCGCCGTCGTCGCCCGAGACGATCAGGAAATTCATCTCCATCGGCGCCCAGATGGGCATCGACGTGGAGACCATCGAGCGCAAGGACTATCTGCGGCTGGCGGAATACGACGCCCTGTTCATTCGCGAGACCACCACGCTGGAGAACCACACCTTCCGCTTCGCCCAGAAGGCGGTGTTCGAGGGCCTGCCGGTGATCGACGATCCGGTGTCGATCCTGCGCTGCACCAACAAGGTCTACCTGGCCGAGCTGCTGCAGACCAACAAGGTGCCGGCGCCGAAGACGGTGATCGTCGACCGGCAGAACCTCCTCAACGCCGAGGCGGCGCTGTCCTATCCGCTGGTGCTGAAAATTCCGGATGGATCGTTCTCGCGCGGCGTCGTGAAGGTGGAGAACCGGTCCGATCTGCTCGAGCACGGCAAGCGGCTGTTCCGGCACTCGGCGGTGATCCTCGCCCAGGAGTTCATGTATACGGAATATGACTGGCGGGTTGGGGTGCTGAACCGAAAGCCGCTGTTCGTTTCCCAGTACTTCATGTCGCGCAGGCACTGGCAGATCATCAACCACAAGCCGGGCGGCGGCTTCGCCGAGGGAGCGTTCCGGGCGGTGGCGGTCGAGGACGCGCCGAAGGAGGTCGTCGAAGCCGGCGTGCGCGCCGCCAACCTGGTCGGCGACGGCCTGTACGGAGTCGACCTGAAACAGCGCGAGAACGGCGTTTTCGTCATCGAGATCAATGACAACCCGAATATCGACCGGGGTGTCGAGGACGGCATATTGAAGGACGATCTGTACAAAACCGTACTGAGAGATTTAGTCCGCCGGATCGAGAGCCGCTAACCCCACGCCGCGTTTCCTTTCCGGGAGCGGTGTACTAGTATGCGCCGCGAGGGCACCAAAACTTAAGGAATGGGCGTGTTGCGCGAGCCGGTATTCGTCGCGGTCATCTATGCCGGGAATGCTGCCACGACCGCCCGAAGCCTCGTCATGGAACTGGCGCCGCGGGACGCGACGGACATCCCGCTGCAACAGGGCCGCATGCTTCTGTGCAACTGGCGAACGCCGCCCGCGCGATCGGACACCGGCATCCTCGCCGTCGTCGATGGCACCGGCGGGTCGCCCGAAGTCGCCTATCCCGCCACACTGGTCGAAGCGCCCGGCGTCTCCGGCGCCCTGCGAAGCGCCATATCGCAGGACCGAAGCTACCTGTACCTGGACGACGCCAGACATGTCGGGTTCTGGACCGATCATATCGGCGTGTCGCGCATCTACCATCTTCGGGTTGGCGGCTGCGACGTGTTCTCCGACGACCTCTCCACGCTGGCCCGGTTGGCGCCCGAGCCCGATGAGGAATCCGTCGCCTTCTTCCTGACCAACGGCGTCGTCTCCATGGACCGGACACTGCATGCCGGCATCAGCGCGCTGCCGGTCGCCAGCGTGGTAACGGTTTCCGACTCCGGGCTCGCGTCCCGGCGCTACTGGGACTTCCGCCCGGGCCTGGATCCCGATCCGGACACCGAAGCGGTGGCGCACCGCATGTGGGCGCTGATCGAAGCCAGCGTCGCCGCCCACACCGCGGACCGGCAGGTGGTGCTGCCACTGTCGGGCGGCTACGATTCGACGACCTTGCTGGGCATCCTGCACCGGGCAGGCGCGCCGCTTACGGCTTTCTCCTACGTCAATGGCGAGCCGCAACCCCATTCCGATGCCGCCGTGGCCCGCGACCAGGCCAGGCGCCTCGGCGTCGAACACCACATCCACCGGATCGACGGCATCGACACCATCAGCCTCGTCAACGACAACCTGGCGCAGGGCTTGCGGCTGCGAGGGTGCTGCAACGAGATCGGCGCCTACCGCGACGCGGCGGCGGCGGCCCGCGAGCGCTTCGCAGCACCGCTCTTCGTGTTCGGCGACCACCTGTTCGGCCAGCGGACGCTGCGGCTGAGGTCGCAGGCCGACATGCTCGGCGGCGCCGCGGTAAAGCACCCGGACACGCTGCTGGCCTACCTGCCCTTGCTGGGCAAGGATCGGGTCACCCGACTGCAGCAGGACGTGGCGGCCGACTACCGCCGGCTGCTCGCCGATGCACCGCCTTTCGCCCACCCCGACGACCTCAAGGACTTCCTCTATGCCTCGGTGTCGGCAACCTGGGACCTGCTGCCCATGCGGGTACACGCCGTCGGCACCCAGATGCCGTTCACGACGCCGCTCTATGACATCGCCATGCTCGACTTCCTGAAGCACGTGCACTTTCGGCACCGCCTGGACAAACGCCTTTACCGGCAGGTGTGCGAGCGAAACCTGCCCGAGTTGTTCCGCACGCCGCGTTCGCGCGACCGCCAGGGCGTCGCCGACGTGGCTGCCATGCTGCGACGGGACGAGGCGTCCATTCGCGATATCACGCCGGCACTCGACCGCGCGATTCCCGGCCTGACCTTGCCGGGCGGCTTCGACGCCCTGCTGGACGGGGTGCTCAGCGTCGCAACGCCGCCTGGCGGTCCGCTGCTGTCGCGCCCGGAGGCCTTCGGCCTGCAGTTCTTCCGCAGCCTGACACGGCTGCAGATCATGCCGCTGCACTGGCTGCAACCGGTCAAGCGGCGCTTCTGGAATACCCATCAGATCCTGCTCGATCCGGCCTACATGTTCCGCAGGGCACTGCATCTCGCCATGGGGTTCCAGCAGGTCGGTGCGCCGATCCGCCTGTCCGAGTGAGGGGCGCCTTGCAGGCCCCCTCGTCATTCGTCCAGACTTTGCATGACCATCAGCCCGTTTCCCCGCGACACCAATGCGGCTTAGTATGGCCGCGACGCCGAACGGCCGGCGCGAAGGGCTTGTCCATTGCATGTAGCGGAATTCCTGGCGGTCATTCACCCCCCCGGAGGTGAGAACCCTGCACTGTCCCTGGCGCAACGCTACGCGCCGTCGTCGATCACGCCGCTTCGTCTCGCCGAGGGCGGCCTGCTGCTCTGCCGCTGGGACGGAAAGACGGTTCCGACCCAGGGAATTGTCGCCGCCATCGACGGCACCGGCGGCGCGCCCGAGGTAAGCCTGCCCCGCGGCCTGATCGATGCCGGCGACGCCCCGCGCGGCCTGCTCGCGGCGGCGCGGCAGCACCGCAGCTATCTGTGGCTGGACGACGGCGGGCGATTGACCTGCTGGACCGATCACCTCGGCATGTCACGGCTGTATCAGGCGCGCGTCGGTGATTGCCTGCTGCTGTCGGACGACCCCGCCCTGCTTGCCGGCTCCGATCCCGCGCCCGATCCTGCCGGCGTCTGCAGTTTCCTGGTCAACGGCTATGTCTTGCGCGACCGGACGGTGTTCGAGCATGTGAGCTGTCTCCCGCTTGCCAGCGTCGCGACCATCGAATCGCAGGGGATTGTCGCGCGGCCCTATTGGCGCCACCAGCCGGGCGCCGACATATGGACCGATCGGACGGAGGCCGGCCGCGAGCTATGGTCGAGAATCACCGCGGCGGTGCTGGACCGGGCACAAGGCAGCCACGCCATGCTCGCCCTGTCCGGCGGCTACGACTCCGCCGTGCTGCTCGGTATCCTCCACGGCGCAGGCCACCCGGTCAGCACGTTCTCCTTTGTCGTGGGCGAGCCAAGGCCGGGTTCCGACGCCGACGTGGCGCGCCGGCGGGCGGCTTCCCTGGGTGTCGCGCACAGGATCTATCGGTTCGATGAGGACTTCGACATCGCCGGCATGCTGCGATCGCACCTCGACAGCGGCCTGATCCTGCGCAAAGCGTGCTACGAGAGCGATGCCTATGAGCGGGCATGCGCGGACGCGCCTGGCGACGCGGTCATGTTCTTCGGCGACGAGGCATTCGGCCAGGGCGCGTTCCGGATCGCCAGCGACCACGAACTGCTGGCATCGACGGCGCTGAAGTCTCCCGCGATCCTGTCACGCCTTGCCCCGCGCCTGCCCGAAAGCCAGGCGGGCCTGCTTCAAGCGGCGCTCTGGTCGACCTATGACGAAATTCTCGCCCTGCCGAGGATGCGCACGGACGAGGACACCAAGGACATGCTGTTCCTCGCCTCCTATCTCGGCGCCAACATGGTGGAGATGCGGCGACAGACCGTGGGCCGGCGGCGTCCCATCGCCATGCCGCACCTGGATCTGGCGGTGATCGACATGGCGCGGCACCTTTCGTGCCGGCTGCGCACCGGAAAGCGCTTCTTCGAAGCGGTGGCGCGGCGGAACATTCCAGATCTGTTCCGCATCAGGGGTGCGGAGCATTCCCAGGGCCAGCCCGTCATCGCCACGGAAATGCGGCGGCAGCGCCAGTCGCTCGAGCAGGAGATTCGTGGGCTTGCGACGGGTATTCCCGGCATCATTGACCCTGACCGGCTGTCCGCGGCGTTGGAAGGAATCTGCGCCACGCCGGTCGTTCCCGTGTCGCGCCTGCAAAGGATGACGAAGGCCGTGCTGCGGTTCGCGGTCAAACGTGGCCTCGTCCCGCGTGTCCTGCTCGACGCTTACCGGCGCCGCTACTGGTGCATGTTCGAAACCGGTGCCGACGAGGCCGGCCTGCTGATGCGCGCCCTGCACCTGTCGATGACGTTCGACCGGCTGTCCGGCCCGCAGGCGCGCACCACGGCCGAACCCAAGCCCGCCGAGAGACTTTCGGCCTGATCCTCGCGGGCGATCACCAATGCCGAGTGGCCACCAGCACGCCGGCGCCGAGGATGCCGATGATCGGACTGATCCTCAAAAGCCGCGACACCGGCACCACGACGATGGCGGTGACCAGGAAGGTCGGCGGCTCCGTCAGGAACGAAAGGCTGGTGCCTTGATCGACGGACATTTCTGGCTCGGGTGGGCTCCTTCCGGCAGGCGCTTGCCGCGGAGCTTCGCCAAATCGCCACAGAATTCCTATATTGTAGAAGACCAATCGTCCGGAGAGCCAAGCCGAAGCCCGGATGAAAAGGGGGAAACATGGATAACCGCTGGGACCGGAAGCAGCAGCATCTGGACCGCATTGGCGAACTGGCGCGGGACAGCCTGGACGCCGCCGAAGCCGGCCCGTTCCTCGAGTTCATGACCCGGTTCTTCGCGGGCGTCATGCCGGAGGACCTGCTGGACCGGCGGCCTGAGAGCCTGTTCGCCCTCGCCCTGTCGCTGTGGCGCTTCGCGTCCACCCGCGCCCCCGGAACAGCCAAGGTGCAGGTCTTCAACCCGTCCATGGCGGAGGCCGGCTGGCAGGGCCGCCACACGGTGGTCGAGATCGTCAATGACGACATGCCGTTCCTGGTGGATTCGGTTACCGCCGAGCTGGCCCGCCAGGGCCGCGAGATCACCCTGCTGGTGCATCCGGTCATGACCGTCGAGCGCGACGTGGCCGGCCAGCGCGCGGCGAACGGCCTGGGCTACATGGAATCCTACATGTATCTCGAGATCGACCAGCAGACATCCGCCGGGTCGCTCGACGCGATCGAAGCCGGGGTTGGCGCCGTGCTGGCGGACGCACGCACCACGTTCGAGGACTGGCAACCCATGGTCTCCCGCCTGCGCGGCGCGGTCGACTGGCTGCTCGCCCATCCCGGGCCGGCGCCGGTCGAGGAAGTGCAGGAGGCGGTGGATTTCCTGAACTGGCTCGCCGACGACAACTTCACCTTCCTTGGCTTTCGCGAATACGACTTCGTCGACCGGGGCGGAGAATGGCACGCCGTCACGGATCCGAAGGAAGGCCTCGGCCTGATGCGCGACCCGGAATTCCCGGTGCTGCGCGAGCATGGGACGGATTCGCTGCTGCCGTCCACTGCCCGGACGTTCCTCGACCACCCCATGCCGCTGATCATCGGCAAGGCCCACCGCCGGTCGACCGTGCATCGGCCGGTGCAGCTCGATTACGTCGGCGTGAAGCGCTACGACGACCACGGCAACCTGATCGGCGAATGGCGCTTCATCGGCATGTTCACGTCGCTCGCCTACACCATGTCGCCAAAGTCGATCCCGGTGCTGCGGCGCAAGGCGGCGATCGTCACCCAGCGCGCCGGATTCAACCGGTACAGCCACGACGGCAAGATCTTCGCCAACATCCTGCATGCCTACCCGCGCGACGAACTGTTCCAGATCGAGCCGGACGAGCTGTATGAGACGGCGATCGGCATCCTGCGCCTGCTGGAGCGGCCGCACGCCAAGTCGTTCATCCGCATGGACCCTTATGGCGGCTTTGCCTCGGTACAGGTCTTCATTCCCAAGGACGCCTTCACCGACGACCGGCGCCGGCGCATCGCGGCGCTGTTCGCCGGCGCGATGGGGGGCGAGATCGCGTCGGAGAACCTGCAGATCGGCGATTCCCCGCTGGCGCGCCTGTACCTGCTGGTCAGCCTGCCGCCGGGGCCGCTGCCCGACGTGGAGGCGGATGAGCTCGACGACCAGGTGACCGAGATCATCCGCACGTGGCGCGACCAGTTGAGGGACGCCCTGCGCGAGCACCTCGGCGAGGAGCGCGGCAACCAGCTCTGGAGCCGATACGCCGAGGGCGTCAGCCTGGCCTATTGCGATGCCTACGAACCTGATCTGGCGGTCCACGACATCGAGAAGCTGGACCAGCTCACCGGCCCCGAATCCCGCGCGTTCAATGTCTATCGCCGGGTCGGCGACCACGCCAACGTCCTGCGGGTGAAGATCTATCACGCCAGCCATCTGGTGCCGCTGAGCGACGTGCTGCCCAAGCTGGAGAATCTCGGCCTCAAGGTGATGGAAGAGCAGGCCTACTCGGTGCGGCCGCGCGGCGCGGGCCACGAGGCCTGGATCCACGACATCCTCGTCGTCGACGCCACCGGCACCGAACACCGCCTGCGCGACGTGAAGACGCCGCTCGAAGACGCGCTGGCCGAAATGTGGGACGGCTCGGCCGAGGACGACAGCCTCAACCAGCTGGTGCTGCACACCGCCATGGGCTGGCGCGAGATCGTCATCCTGCGCGCCTACCTGAAATATCTGCGCCAGGCCGGCACCACCTTCTCGCAGTCCTATATGCGCAAGTCGCTGACGAATAATCCCGAAATCGTCGGCAACCTGGTGGCGCTGTTCGCCGCCCGCTTCGATCCCGCCGCCGACCACGCCGGGGCCGCGGAGATCGCCGGGCGGATCGAGTCCCAACTGGAGGCGGTGCAGAGCCTGGACGAGGACCGCATCATCCGCCGCTTCGTCAACCTCATCCAGTCGACCCTGCGCACCAACTACTACCAGCCCGGCCCGGACGGAAAACCCAAGCCTTATCTGTCGCTGAAGCTCGACAGCCTGATGGTCGACGGACTGCCCAAGCCCCGGCCGGCGGTCGAGGTGTTCGTCTATGCGCCATGGGTGGAAGGCATCCACCTGCGCGGCGGCAAGGTGGCGCGTGGCGGCATCCGCTGGTCGGACCGGCCGGAAGATTTCCGCACCGAGATCCTCGGCCTGATCAAGGCGCAGATGGTGAAGAACGCCGTCATCGTGCCCGACGGCGCCAAGGGCGGTTTCGTGCCCAGGTACCTGCCCGCGGGCGGCACCCGCGAGGAAATCCAGGCCGAGGGGATCCGCTGCTACCGGACGCTGATGTGCGGCCTGCTCGACATCACCGACAACATCGTCGGCGGCAGCGTGGCGCCGCCCGCGAACGTGGTCCGCTATGACGACGACGATGCCTATCTGGTGGTCGCCGCCGACAAGGGCACGGCCAGTTTCTCGGATATCGCCAACGAAATCTCCCGGCACTACGGCTTCTGGCTGGGCGATGCCTTCGCCTCCGGCGGCAGCAACGGTTATGACCACAAGAAGATGGGCATCACCGCGCGCGGCGGCTGGATCAGCGTGCAGCGCCACTTCCGCGAACTCGGCACCGACGTGCAGACCCAGCCGATCACCGCCGTCGGCATCGGCGACATGTCGGGCGACGTGTTCGGCAACGGCATGCTGCTGTCGCACACGGTGAAGCTGGTGGCCGCGTTCGATCACCGGCATGTGTTCATCGATCCGGACCCCGATCCGGAAGCCAGCTTCGCCGAGCGGCAGCGGCTGTTCGACCTGCCCCGGTCCAGCTGGGCCGACTACAATCCCGGACTGATCTCGGAAGGCGGCGGCGTCTTCGCACGGTCGGTCAAGTCCATCGCGCTGACGCCGCGGATCAGGGCGCTGACCGGCATCGAGACCGAGACCACCACGCCCGCCGAGCTGATCCATGCGCTGCTGAAGGCCGATGCCGACCTGTTGTGGGTCGGCGGCATCGGCACCTATGTGAAGGCCAGCGACGAGACCCATGCCGAGGTCGGCGACCGCGCCAACGACGCGGTCAGGGTCGATGGCCGGGACCTGCGCTTCAAGGTGGTGGGCGAAGGCGGCACTCTGGGCTTCACCCAGCGCGGCCGCATCGAGTACGCCCGCCGCGGCGGGCGGCTGAACACCGACGCCGTCGACAACTCGGCCGGCGTCAACTGCTCGGACTACGAGGTCAACATCAAGATCCTGCTGAACGCCGTGGTGGCCGACGGCGACATGACCGAAAAGCAGCGCAACGCCCTGCTGGTCGAGATGACCGGCGATGTCGCCGCCCTCGTCCTGGCGACGAACTACCGGCAGACCGAGACCCTGTCGACCACCCAGGCCCGCGCCGCCGAGCTGCTCGACGCCCAGGCCCGTTTCATGCACCGGCTGGAGCATGAGGGCGCGCTGGAGCGGCCGGTGGAGTTCCTGCCCGACGACGACGAGATCGCGCGGCGTCATGCCGCCGGCGAGGGACTGACCCGGCCCGAACTGGCGGTGCTGATGGCCTATGCCAAGAACTCGCTGAAGCGGCGGCTGGCGCGCAGCGACCTGCCCGACGATCCGTGGATCTGCAACGACCTGATCGCCTATTTCCCGCCCGCCATGCGCGAGCGCTTCACCGACAGGATCAGGGAGCATCAGCTCAGGCGGAACATCATCGCCATGACGGTGGGCAACGAGATCGTCAACCGGGCCGGCATCACCTACGTCACCCGGGTGGCCGAGGAGAGCGGCGCGCCTGTCGACCAGATCGCCACCGCCTATATCGTCGCTCGCGAGGTGATGGGCCTGCAGGCGCTGTGGGATGACATCGACCGGCTGGACAACCTGGTTCCGGCGCATGTGCAGACCGGCATGATCCTGGAGGCCAAGGAACTGCTGCACCGCATGTCCAGCTGGTTCCTGACCCATCTGGGCCTGCCGCTGGACATCGGCACCGTGGTCGAGCGCTTCCGGCCGGGCGTGCAGGCCCTGTTCGACACCGCGGCACTCATGGAGGTGAGCAGCGGCGACGCCATCGCCGAACAGATCAGCCTGCTGATCGCCAAGGGCGTGCCGGCCGAACTGTCGCACCGGATCGCCTGCCTGGAGCTCATGCTGTCGGCGCCCGATATCGTGCTGTTGAAGGAGCGCGACACAGGTTCGCTGGACGAGATCGCCCGCGCCTATTTCGCGGTGGGCGAGCGCACCGGTCTCGACTGGCTGCGCAGCGCCACCGACATGGTCGTCACCGGCGACCATTGGGACCGGCTGGCGCTGGGCAGCATCGTCGACGACCTCTATGACCAGCAACGCGAGCTGACCGGCATGGCGCTGGCCGAAGGCGGCCTGGAATCCTGGGCCGCCCACCATGTCAAGGCACTGTCGCGCGCGCGGGAACTGATCGCCGAGCTGCAATCGAGCGGCAGCGTCACCGTCGGCAAGCTGGGCTACGTGGCCCGCCAGATCAGGGGCGTGTTCGCGTCGATTTGAGGGCGGGGCTGGGCGCGATGGTGCCGTCAATTAAGTGCGCCGTCACCGTAATGCACAAATATTTCAACACACTATTTCTTAAAAAAGATATTGTACACCCCCCAAATAACCACAAATGCCGAACCTATCTCAAATGAGTTATCCCAAAACCAAGTCACATTAAAAACATTTGCAAGCATCGTACTGACAAAAATGCCAGCCGCCAGTATAATCCATCCAATAAATACCCAATTCTTCACTCTTTTTTACCCGATTTTATTAATAGTATCCGGTATTACGGTGATGGTGTGGACGGCCCCTGTACGGCATCTGGTGTGCCAAGATGAGGTCGTTAGGTCTTCATCTGAGAGGAGGATTCCGGTGACAGTTTACTAAACAGACTCTGCCCCTGAGGTTTTTTCGAGAAGTCAGTGCCGGAAGTGGCGCATCCCGGTCAGCACCATGGCGAGCCCCGCCGCGTCGGCGGCGTCGATGACTTCCTGGTCGCGCATGGAGCCGCCCGGCTGGATCACGGCCGTGGCTCCCGCCTCGGCGGCGGCGAGCAGGCCGTCGGCGAAGGGGAAGAAGGCGTCGGAGGCAACCACCGACCCCTTCGTGCGCGGCTCGGCCAGACCTTCGGCCTCGGCCACGTCCTGCGCCTTCCTGGCGGCGATCCGCGCTGAATCGACCCGGCTCATCTGGCCGGCGCCGACGCCCACCGTGGCGCCGTCCTTCACATAGACGATGGTGTTCGACTTGACATGCTTGCAGACCCGGAAGGCGAACAGCAGGTCGGTCAGCTCGCGCTCGGTCGGCGCGCGCTTCGTCACCACCTTCAGGCCGTCGCGGAACACCCGGCCATTGTCGCGGTTCTGCAGCAGGTAGCCGCCCGCCACCGACTTCACCGTCATGCCCGGCGCCGCCGGGTCGGGCAGGCCGCCGGCGAGCAGCAGGCGCAGGTTCTTCTTGCCGGCGATGATTGCGCGCGCCTCGTCGGTGGCGTCCGGGGCGATGATCACCTCGGTGAAGATCCTGGCGATCTCGGCCGCCGTCTCGCCGTCGAGCGTATTGTTGAGCGCGATGATGCCGCCGAAGGCGCTGACCGGATCGCAGGCGAGCGCCCGGCGATAGGCCTCGGCCATGGAAGGGGCGATGGCGACGCCGCAGGGATTGGCGTGCTTGACGATGACCACGGCCGGCTGCTCCGCCGGATCGAACTCGGCCACGGCCTCGTAAGCCGCGTCGGTGTCGTTGAGGTTGTTGTAGCTGAGCTCCTTGCCCTGGAGCTGGCGCGCGCTCGCCACACCAGGGCGCTTGTCGCCCGAGACGTAGAAGGCGGCCTGCTGGTGCGGGTTCTCGCCGTAGCGCAGGGTCTGCTGCAGCGTGCCGGCGAGGGTCAGGCGTTCCGGGAAGGTATCGCCGAGCTGCCCGGCGAACCAGCCGGAGATGGCCGAGTCATAGGACGCCGTGCGTGCGTAGGCCTTGGCCGCGAGCCGGCGGCGGGTCGCCTCGGTAGTCGCGCCGCCATGGGCGATCATGTCGTCGATCACCGCCTTGTAGTCGGCGGCCTCGACCACCACGGTGACGAACTTGTGGTTCTTGGCCGCCGAGCGGATCATCGCCGGGCCGCCGATGTCGATATTCTCGATGCACTCGTCGAAGTCGCCGCCCTTGGCGACGGTTTCCTCGAAGGGGTAGAGGTTCACCACCAGCAGGTCGATGGCGCCGATGCCGTGCTGCGCCATGGCGTCGGCGTGCTTGTCGCGCAGGCCGAGCAGGCCGCCATGCACCTTCGGGTGCAGCGTCTTCACCCGTCCGTCCATCATTTCCGGGAAGCCGGTGTAGTCCGCCACTTCGCGCACGGGAATGCCGTTCTCGGCCAACAGCTTGGCCGAGCCTCCGGTGGACAGGAGCTCGACGCCATGGCCGGCGAGAAAGCGGCCCAGCGCCACCAGCCCGGTCTTGTCGGAAACGGAAAGCAGCGCCCTGCGGATGGGTTGGTCGGTCATGATGGCCTTCTCGTTCTTGCGTTAGACTTTGAGCAGGCGCCAGTTGATCTGCAGCCGCTGCGCCCCGGTGGTGCTGCTGACCACGAGCTGCCGCGTCGACCGCACATGGCCGCGCTCGCCCAGATAGATGCTTTCCTCGACATTGACGCCGTGGGTCGATTCGAACCGCCACATGGCGCCGCCCGGCAAGGTCAACTCGACCGCGCCGCCGTCCACGGTGCGCCTTGCGTCCACGTCCGGATGCAGGTGGAAGCGGATGTCGACGGGCGCCTTGGGGCGCTTCTTGCGGTTGACCGACCGCAGCGCGTCGATGCCCTCGACGACCTTGCCGCTGCGCGCCACCTTCAGGATGCGCTCGTGCTCGTAGCCGAACGCCATGATGTAGCCATAGTGGGTGACGTCGAGGCTGATGGTGTCGTCCATCTCGTCGCGCGTCGCCAGCACCTTCTTGGGGCGCTTGCCGATGCGCTGGTTCCTCAGGATGGGGAACGAGTTCTTGTTGTCGATGATCAGCGTGGAGTGAGCGGCCGTGGTGCGGCTGACCTTGTGCACGCCGTCGAACATGATCTCGTCGCTGGAGCCGCAATTGACGATCAACCGCTCGGCGCCGACCGACATCTCGAATGCGTTGGGGCTGGCGTGGGCATTGACGCTGAGATCGCCCACGGGGGGCGAGCCGGCGTCGACGACGATAGTGGCCTGGCCCGCCTGCACGCGCTGAAAACCCGAGTAGATCGCGCCGCCGAGCGGCTTGCCCTGGGCCTTGGCCGCATCGAGCACCTGGTCGATCTCGTCGGCGGACTCCTCGAAGCTGCCGTTGAACAGCGCCAGCCGGCCGTCGCCCAGCCGGAAGAAGCGGAGCATGGGCGCCATGCGGTCGATGGCGCGCTGGATGTAGTTTGGCACCTCCTGGTTGGCGGCGCGCAGATCCGCCTTCAGCGCGACGAGCGCCCTCAGCGCCTCGAACTGGTCGCTGGGGTTGCGGGTGACGATGCAGCCATCGGCCAGCACCAGCCGGTCCAGCTCGCGCTCGAGCAGCTGCAGGCCCTTCGACAGCCGCCGCGCGCCTTCCGGCAGGCAGAAGCCGCTGTAGACCAGGCCGATGATGGCGATCAGCCGCGGCAGGCCGTCGCGGGCGGTGGGAGCGGTGCGCGCCAGGTGGCGCGCCTGCCGCGCCATGGAATTCATCACCGCGCTATGATGCACCAGGTCCTGCGTGCTCACCGCCATGGAGGCGTTGCTCATCCAGGCGATCAGCCGCTGGGCGATTACCTCGGGCTGCCAGGCGACCGGATCCCAGTCCTGGAAGTCCTGCAGCCACTTCTTGATCAGCGATTCGACGTGACGCTTGGCCGCGTCGCCGCCCTGGGCGCGAAAATGCCGCAGCCAGCCGAAGCCGTGCAGCGCGTCCTGCCACGCCTGGCTGGGCGCAGGCAGCCGCCACGGGTTTTCGTTGGGCGCGCTGACCGTGTGGCCGGCGAAGCTGTACTGGCCGCGGAACAGGTCGTCGGCCACGGCCACGTCGCCGCCCCAGTGGTTCTTGGGGTTGAACTTGATCTGGACGGGATGGGCGCCCTTCAGCACCCGGCGGTACAGGAACGTGCCGTAGTAGTAGGTGCGCAGCCGTTGCCCCAGTCCGTGCGACATCCCGCGCGTCGGATCGGTAAACCTGGATTTCGCCTTGCTGGCCATGGCGCTCCGGCGGATCAGGCGGACGGGCCGCGAAGCCGGCGGATATTGTCCGAGTACTGCACCGATCCTCCCTTGAACGCCGCCGTACCGGCGACGAGAACGTCGGCACCGGCCGCGACGACCCTGGCGGCGTTGTCGGCGGTGACGCCGCCATCCACTTCCAGGTCGATCTTCCGGCCGCTGCGGTCGATCATGGTACGCAGCCGCTCGATCTTCGCAAGCTGGCTGTCGATGAAGGACTGGCCGCCGAAGCCCGGGTTGACGCTCATCACCAGAATCAGGTCGATATCGCCCAGCACGAAGTCGACGGCCTCGACGGGAGTCGACGGGTTGAGCGACACGCCGGCCTTGGCGCCCGTCGCCTTGATCGCCTGGACGGTTCTGTGCAGGTGCGGCCCGGCCTCCGGGTGCACGGTGATGATGTCGGCGCCGGCGTCGCGGAACGCCTGGATGTACGGATCGACCGGCGAGATCATCAGGTGAACGTCGAACGGCTTGTCGCTGTGCGGCCGCAGGGCCTTGATGACGCTGGGGCCGATGGTCAGGTTGGGCACGAAATGACCGTCCATCACATCGATATGGATGTAATCCGCGCCGGCCGCGTCGATCGCGCGGACTTCCTCGCCCAGCTTCGCGAAATCAGCGGATAGGATGGACGGTGAAATCCGGACCGGTTGTTGCATGGAACGTGCTTACCAACTTGACCCAGAAGCCGCAAGCACGACAGTCGTTTTTTGGCAGCGTATCTCCCATTTACAGTGCATTGTCCGCGGCCTTACCAACAGGTAACTCTCGCTGCGGCGAACCCGGGGCGAAACCGTGCGTTTTTCTGGATCGGTGGTATGACCGCGTATGAATAAATGGTTGGTTCGTTCTCTCCTCCTCGTCGCGGTAGTCGCCGCGGCCGGGACGGCATTCTGGTGGCGCGCCGGGCCGGTGGCGGTCCAGGTCGCCCAGCCGCGGATCGGACCGGCGGTGCAGGCGGTCTATGCGTCGGGCACCGTCGAGCCCACCGTGATGATGCCGATCGCACCCAAGTCCGGCGGACGGCTCGCACAACTCCTCGTCGATGAGAGCGCCGCGGTGACGAAGGGCCAGAAGCTCGCCACCTTCGACAACGAGGAACTGGCCCAGTCGGTGCGCGAATGGGAAGCCAGGGTCGGCTTCGCCCAGAACCAGTACGACCGGGCGGCGAATCTGCTGGCGCGCGGCGTCGGCACCGGCGTTGCCCGGGATTCGGCCAGGAACGACCTGGACACGGCCAGGGCTTCGCTGGCCCGCGTGCGCAAGCAAAACCAGGAAATGGAGCTGTACGCGCCGGAAGCCGGCCGCATCATCCGGCGCGACGGCGAGGTCGGCCAGGTTTTCCCCGCCGGCCAGGCGCTGTTCTGGATGGCCTGCTGTGCGCCCCTGCGCGTTTCCGTCGAGGTCGACGAGGAGGACATACCGCAGGTCCGTCCGGGCCAGAAGGTGCTGATCCGCTCCGACGCATATCCAGACAAGGTGCTGGACGGCACGGTCAGCGAGATCACGCCGAAGGGCGATCCGGTGGCACGCAGCTTCCGGGTGCGCGTCCGCCTGCCCGAGGACACGCCGTTGCTGATCGGCATGACCGCCGATTGCAACATCATTGCCGACGAGAAGCCGGATGCACTGCTGGTGCCGGCGACCGCCGTCAGCGAAGGCAAGGTCTGGCTGGTCAGGGACGGAAAGGTTCAGGAGCGGGCGGTGGTGACCGGCGCGTCCGGCAACGACTGGACGGAGGTCAAGTCGGGGCTGACCCGGGGCGACACCATCGTGATCCAGCCGGACGACCGGCTCAAGCCCGGCCGGGACGTGACGGTGCAGCGCGCCGGACCGGGCTGATGCCGCTCACCCTGAAGATCGCGGTCACGCACCTCAACAGCCGGCGCCGCCAGACGCTGATGTCGCTGCTGGGAGTCATGCTGGGCGTGGCGTTCTTCATGGCGGTGAGTTCGCTGATGCGCGGCTCCGAGCAGGACTTCATCAAGCGGCTGGTCGATTCCGCGCCCCACATCACGGTCAGCGACGAGTTCCGCGATGCGCCCGTCCAGCCGGCGGTGAAGCGGTTCCCCGACGGCGCGGTCGCCATCTCCAACGTCAAGCCGAAGACCGAGGTCCGCGGCATCCGCGGCTACAAGCAGAAGATGGCCTATATCGAGCACATTCCCGGCGTGAGGGTGGCGCCGGTGCTGTCCGGCCAGATCATCCTGACCTATGCGGGCAAGGAACAGGGCGTGCTGATGAACGGCGTCGTGCCCGAGCTGATGGCCGGCGTCAGCGACATCGAGGAGAAGATCGTCGCCGGCAACATGCAGGCGCTGTCGTCCAGTCCCAACGGCGTCATCATCGGCCGCGCGCTGGCGAAAAAGATGAACCTGGAGATGGGCGACAACGTGACCGTCTCGTCGCCGGTTGGGCTGGTGCGCACCATGAAGATCGTCGGCCTGTTCGAGACCGGCGCGACCGCCATCGACGAGGGACAGGCCTATGTGCTGCTCAAGCGGGCCCAGGTGCTGCTCGACCGGCCGGACCGCGCCAACATGCTGGTGATGCAACTCGACGATCCCTATGCGTCGCGCGAGGTGGCGGCGCGCATCGAAAAGCATATCGGCTATCGGTCCAGATCGTGGCAGGAGGCGTCGGAAAGCCTGCTGTCGGTGCTGCTGGTGCGCAACATCATCATGTACAGCGTGGTCAGCGCCATTCTCGTCGTCGCCTCGTTCGGCATCTACAACATCATCTCCACGGTGGTGATGGAGAAGCGCCGCGACATCGCCATCCTGAAGTCCATGGGCTTCACGGCCCGCGACGTGCGCCACATATTCCTCTGGGAAGGCACCATCATCGGGCTGATGGGCAGCGTCGGCGGGCTGACACTGGGTTATGGCCTGATCTGGGCGCTGTCGACCCTGCGCTTCCAGGTGCCCGGCGTCAGCGTTCCCATCGAGATGCCGGTCTACTGGGGTCTCGACCAGGCTCTGATCGCTTGCGCCTTCGCCGCTCTGAGCGCCATGGGCGCCGCCTATTTCCCGGCACGCAAGGCCGGGCTGGTGCATCCGGTCGACATCCTGCGGGGGCAGGCGTGAGCTCGGATGGCGCTGTCGAGGTGCTGCGCGCGGAACACGTCACCCGCGAGCTGACCGGCGAGGTGCCGGTAACCCTGGTCAAGAACGCGAGCCTCACCATCAATCGCGGCGAGTTCGTCTCGATCATGGGGCCATCCGGCTCGGGCAAATCCTCGTTGCTCTATCTGCTCGGCCTGCTCGACATGCCGACCTCCGGCAGGATCTGGCTCGACGGGGAGGAAGTCACGACGCTGACCGAGCGCCAGATCGCCCGCATCCGGCTGGAGAAGCTGGGCTTCGTGTTCCAGTTCCACTTCCTGCTGGTCGAATTCACCGTGCTCGACAACGTCATGCTGCCGATGACCAAGCTGGGCCGGCTGCCGGAGAAGCAGCAGCGCGAGCGCGCCGAGGCGCTGCTGGCCGATCTGGGCATGGCCGATCAGCTCCGCAAGCGGCCCGACCAGCTCTCCGGCGGCCAGCGCCAGAGGGTGGCCATCGCCCGCGCCCTCGCCAACGATCCGCTGATCATCCTGGCCGACGAGCCGACGGGCAACCTGGATTCCAAGTCGAGCGCCAATGTGCGGGATATCCTGTCGGAACTCGTGCATGTCCGGAACAAGACCGTGCTGGCCGTCACGCACGACCCGGAATTCGCAAGGGCCGGCGACCGGCAGATCCACATCGTCGACGGCAGGATCGCGACCGACGGCATGCGGCCGGACTAGCCCTTCTTCACCAGCCTTGCGGCGAAGAAGCCGTCCATGCCGCCCTGTTCGGCGAGGTGGAACGGCAGGGTGCGGAGATCGCCGTCCGGCGTGATCAGCTCGGAGAGGCCGCCGATCTCGCCGGCCGTCACCGGCTTGCGCGAGAAACCCTGGTTGGCCTTCAGGAACGCGGCGATCTGCTGCGGACCTTCCTCGGGCTGCAGCGAACAGACGCAATAGACCAGCGTGCCGCCGGGCTTCAGCATCCGGGCCGCGTTCTTCAGCAGCTCGGCCTGCACGGGTTTCACCGAGGTCACGTCGCGCTCGGTCTTCAGCAGCGCCACATCCGGATGGCGGCGGATGGTGCCGGTGGCAGAGCACGGCGCGTCGAGCAGCACCGCGTCGGCGGGCGCTGCCGGCTTCCAGGTCGCGCCGTCGGCGGTGACGACCTCGACCTGCAGCTTTAGCCGGCGCAGATTGATGTTGAGGAGCTTGACCCGTGGCGGCGCGCGGTCGACGGCGGTCACCGACGCGCCCGCCGACGCCAGCTGCGCCGTCTTGCCGCCCGGCGCGGCGCACAGATCGATCACGGTCTTGCCCGAGATATCGCCGAGCAGGCGCGCCGGCAACGCCGCGGCGGCGTCCTGCACCCACCAGGCGCCGTCATTGTAGCCGGCCAGCTCCTCGATCCGGCCGCCCGCGGTGATCCGGATGGTCCCGGTCGGCAGCGCCTGTACGATTAAGGGTTAAAGAG
>CAMBYA010000004.1 GCA_945872035.1 Rhizobium sp. Q54 | reverse complement strand
TGGTGCGCTGGCACCTGGTCATGTCGAACGTCGCGTTCAAGCGTGACATCAGCGACCCCAAGACCATCAAGGACTTCTGCGACATCGTGCAGAGCCCCGAGCGCCTGCGCCTGCTGCTGTGCCTGACCGTGGTCGACATCAAGGCGGTCGGCCCGGGCGTGTGGAACGGCTGGAAGGGCCAGTTGCTGCGCGAACTCTACCATAGCGCCGAGGACTATCTGACCGGCGGCCAGCTCGCCGAGGCCTCGGGCCGGCGCGCCAAATACGCCCGCGACGCGCTGCGCAAGGCGCTGGCCGACTGGTCCGACGACGCCTTCGACACCTATGCGAAGCGGCACTACGACCACTACTGGACCGGCACGCCGCTCGAGGTCCAGGTCGATGACGCGCGCCTCGTCGCCGCGACCGACGCCGCCGACGAGAAATACGCCATGAAGACCAGTTCGGACACGTTCCGCGCGGCCACCAACCTCACCGTCTATACCCAGGATCATCCGGGACTGTTCGCGCGCATCGCCGGCGCCATCGCGCTGCTGGACGCGTCCATCGTCGACGCCAAGATCTTCACCACCAAGGACGGCATGGCGCTCGACCACTTCACCATCCAGGATCGCGGCGATACGGCGTTCACCGACGCCGCCCGGCTCAAGCGTCTGGAGAAGATGATCCGCCAGACCATGGCCGGCGAGGTGATCCCGAAGCGCGAGCTGGCCAAGCCCGCCGCCATGCCCAGCCGCACCCGCAAGGCGTTCACCGTCGCGCCCGTGGTGCTGATCGACAACAACGCCAGCCATTCCCACACAGTGATCGAGGTCAACGGACGCGACCGGCCGGGCTTCATCTACGATGTGACGCGGGCGCTGTTCGACCTGAAGCTGACCATCTCCAGCGCCCATGTCGCCACCTTCGGCGAGCGGGCGGTCGACACCTTCTATGTGCGCGACCTGTTCGGCCACAAGATCACCCATGAAGGCCGCCTGAAGGCCATAGAGGAACGGTTGCTCGATTCCGTGGGCGAGCCCGGCGTCGACCGGCGCCCGGCCAGGAAGTCCGAGACAAGGGAAGAACCGCCCGCCAAGACGTCGACGAAAGCCGCCAAGAATGCCGCTGCCGCCGAATAGGGCCAGCGGCGCCGAACACAATCCAGCCGGGTCGAACCGACCCGATTGGATTGGGGTCGATCTGTTTGCAACCAGGGCAAAGCCAACTGGCTTTGTTCTGGGCTCCTGATCCGCTGAATGTCACTCTGGCGCGCGACCGCGACCATCGGCGGCTTCACGGCGATCAGCCGCGTCGCCGGCTTCGCCCGCGACATCCTGATGACCGGCGTGCTCGGCGCCGGCATGGTCGCCGACTGCTTCGTGGTGGCGTTCAAGCTGCCCAACTTCTTCCGCCGCATGTTCGCCGAGGGCGCGTTCAATGCCGCTTTCGTGCCGCTATACACCCGCAGGCTGACCGAGGACGAGACCGGGGAGACCGCCCGGCGTTTTGCCGAGGAGACCCTGGCGGTGCTGGTCACCGTGCTGCTCGCCTTCGTCGCCGTCGTCGAGATCTGCATGCCCTGGGTGATGTACGGCCTTGCGCCCGGTTTCGTCGGCGATTCCGAGAAATTCGCGCTGGCCGTCGAACTGACCCGCATCACCTTTCCGTACCTGCTGTTCATCAGCCTGGTGTCGCTGCAGGGCGGCATCCTCAATTCCTGCGGCCGCTTCGCCGCCGTGGCGGGCACGCCGATCATCCTCAACCTGACCATGATCGCGGCCATGCTGTGGCTCACCCCAACCTTTCCGCCGGGGCATGCGCTGGCGTGGGCGGTGACCGCGGGCGGCCTGCTGCAGGCGCTGTGGCTGTTCGGCACGCTGCGGTCCGCGGGGTTGGGCCTGCGGCTGCGGCTGCCGCGCCTCACCGCCGACGTCAGACAGCTTCTCAGGGTGATGGCGCCCGCCGCCATCGGCGCCGGCGCTATGCAGGTCAACCTGATGATCGACCTGATCATCGCCTCGTTCCTGCCCGCCGGCTCGATCTCCTACCTGTTCTATGCGGACCGGGTGAACCAGTTGCCTATCGGCGTGATCGGCGTCGCGGTCGGCACGGCGCTCCTCCCCATGCTGTCGCGCCAGGTGGCGGCCGGGCAGGAGCAGGACTCCCTGTCGACGATGAACCGGGCCATGGAGATGAGCCTGTTCCTCACCATCCCCTGCGCCGTCGCGTCCATGGTCGTGGCCGAGCCGCTGATCGCCACCATGTTCGAGCGCGGCGCGTTCACGGCCGAGGATACCTGGAACACGGCGATGACCCTGGCGGTGTTCTCGGCTGGGCTGCCCGCCTACATCCTGGTGAAGATCCTGACACCAGGTTTCTTCGCGCGGCACGACACCGCAACACCGGTGCGCTATTCGATATTCGTCCTGGTGCTCAACACCCTGATCAGCCTGGCGCTGATGGGACCGTTCGCCCAGCTCGGTCTGGCGGCGGCAACCGCCATCGCGTCGTGGATCAATGTGGGGCTGCTCACCTGGGGACTGATGAAGCGCGGCCACTTCAAGGTCGACGCGCGGCTGCGCCGGCGGTTCCCGCGCATGCTGGTCGCTGCCGCCGCCATGGGGCTGGCGCTGTGGGGCATGGACACGGCGTTCGGCCCGTGGTCGGGACCCGAGGTGAGCGAACTCCCGCGCGTCCTCAAGCTCGCCGCCCTCGTTGCCGGCGGCATCGCCGTCTACGCCATTGTCTCCCAGCTGACCGGCGCGCTGCGCCTGGGCGAGTTGCGCGGGCTGATGCGGGGCAAGACCGAGAGTTGAAAAACACTCGCGAAAGGCCCATAACCCTGCGGCCATTTCGAGCATCGACAGGATCAAAAACGTGACGGCGACGGTATTTTCGGGCGTGCAGCCCACCGGCAACCTGCATCTTGGCAATTACCTCGGCGCCATCCGCAACTGGGTGAAGATGCAGGACGAGTACGACTGCCTCTACTGCATCGTCGATATGCATGCGCTGACGATCTTTCAACCTGCGGAAGAGTTGCGCCGCAATACCCTGGAAGTGGCCGCCGCGGTCCTCGCGTGTGGTATCGATCCTGGCCGCGCGCTCCTGTTCAATCAGAGTCAGGTGCCTGCCCACGCTGAACTGGCATGGATTTCGAATTGCGTCGCCCGCATGGGCTGGCTGTCGCGCATGACCCAGTTCAAGGACAAGGCCGGCAAGCACCGCGAGCGGGCGAGCGTCGGCCTGTTCGTCTACCCGAACCTGATGGCCGCCGACATCCTGCTTTACAAGGCAACCCATGTGCCGGTCGGCGAGGACCAGAAGCAGCACCTGGAACTGGCCCGCGACATCGCGCAGAAGTTCAACGTCGACTACGAGACCGAGTTCTTTCCGCTGCCCGAGCCGCTGATCCTCGGCGAGGCGACACGCGTCATGTCGCTGAAGGACGGCACCAAGAAGATGTCGAAGTCCGACCCTGCCGAGGTGTCGCGCATCAACCTGGCCGACGGCCCGGACGAGATCGCCCGCAAGATCCGCAAGGCGCGCACCGACGCCGAGCCGCTGCCGGGATCGCCCAAGGAGCTGAAGGACCGCCCCGAGGCGCGCAACCTGGTCGGCATCTTCGCCGCGCTTTCGGACATGACCGCCGAGCAGGTCTGCGCCCAGTATGACGGCGCCCAGTTCTCCAAGTTCAAGCAGGACCTGACCGACCTCGCGGTCGCCAAGCTCGGGCCGATCTCCGCCGAGTTCGGTCGGCTGCGCGACGACCCGGCGCACGTCACCTCGATCCTCCATGCGGGGGCGGAAAAGGCGCGCGAGCGGGCGGCGCCGATCCTTCGCGAGATCAAGGACATCGTGGGCTTCTTGCAGGCCTGACACAGGCGGCCTATCTATTGCTGTGGAGCAATCCACAGCAAGCTGCCTTGGGGGGCACGGAAAACGCCAATGGCCACATCATCGAGACTTCTCATCGTGCTCGTCGCGGCGCTCGCTCTCGCGGGCTGCGCCAGCAAGTTCCGCAGCGACGTGTCGAGCTGGCACCGCCTGCCGCCGCCGTCGGGCGAAACCTTCGTCATCGACGCCAAGGACCCCCGCAAGCAGGGGAGCCTGGAATTCCAGCAATATTCCGGCCTGGTCGCGGCCGAGTTGCAGCGCGTCGGCTACCGGCCGGCGGCGCGGGGCGCCCAGCCCACGCTGATCGTCCGCTTCGACTACGGTCTCGACGGCGCGCGCGAGAAAGTGCGCTCCTACGACACCGGCTTCTATGGCGGCGGCTATTACGGCTACCACCGGCCGTATTGGGGTCCCTGGGGCGGCTACGGGTTTGGCTATGACGACTCTCCGGATGTGCGCTCCTTCACGGTCTATCAGCGCCGGCTGGAGCTGGAGATCGCCGCTGCCAACAATCCGGGCCAGAACCTCTATGAGACCCGCGTCGTCAGCGACGGCCGATCCAATCGGCTGGAAGAGGTGATGCCGCTGATGGTGCGCACCCTGTTCACCGATTTTCCCGGCCCCAGCGGCGTGACCCGCCAGATCAGCATTGACATGGACAAGGCGCCGGCGGCCAGCGGCTACTGACCTTTCCCACCTTGCATCTCGGGCGGCGAATCAGAACTCGCCGCCCGTATGCGTTCTGCTAGCCTCCGCGACCGGTCAGCGACAGGAGGTCGATCGCATGTCCGCCGTGGAGCCAGCCGTCCAGCCCGTCCCCGAAAACCGCAAGTTCCTGGTGGTCGTGGACCAGACCCCGGAATGCCAGAACGCCCAGCAGGTGCTGTGCGACCTCGCGACCAGGATCAAGGCGGACGCCGGCATCGCGCCCGAGCTCGTCGTCCGCGAGGGCGTTGCCGCCCAGGAGATTCTCAAGCTGGTGGCCGAGGACCTGTCGATCCGCGTGCTGGTGCTCGGCGCCGGCGGTGGCAAGGACGATCCCGGCCCGCTGGTCTCGTCGTTCTCGGGGCAGCTTGCCGGCACCATGCCGATCCCGGGGTCCATCGTGCCGGGCCACCTGGACCTCGACCAGATCGACAGTATCGCCTGAGCCAGCTTGAAATGGCGCGGCATGTGGCGCATATGACGTCAAATCCTTCCGAGGAGCGGAACCATGTTCATCGAAACCGAGCGCACGCCCAATCCGGCGACCCTGAAATTCCTGCCGGGCCGGGACATCATGGGCGATTCCACGGCGCATTTCCCTAACCTGGAGGCCGCCGCGAAGTCGCCGCTGGCCCAGCGCCTGTTCGGCATCGACGGCGTGGCCGCCGTGTTCCTTGGCGGCGACTTCATCACCATCACGACGGACGGCACTGACTGGCAGGACCTGAAGCCCGCCGTTCTCGGCGCCATCATGGAGCACCTCACCGCCGGCCTGCCAGTGGTGGATGCCGATTCCGCGCCCGCCGAAGACAGCGGCGAAGAGGACGATGACGTTGTCCGGCAGATCAAGGACCTGCTCGATACCCGCGTCCGCCCGGCCGTCGCCCAGGATGGCGGCGACATCGTCTACCGGGGCTTCGAGGACGGCATCGTCTACCTGCACATGCAGGGCTCGTGCTCGGGCTGCCCCAGCTCGACCGCCACGCTGAAGCACGGCATCGAGAACCTGTTGAAGCATTTCGTCCCGGAGGTCGCCGAAGTGCGGGCGGTCTGAGCCGCCTGCGCCTTCCGACCCGACACTTCCCCGCTGGATTTCGGCCGAATCCGCCGTAGATTGATCCCGACGCAACCAGCAGGGGATTCCGATACATGAGCCAGGTGCTCAACGAGGCTGCCTTCGACGTGCTGTTCCGCACGGCGCGCACCCAGAACAAATGGCTGCCGAAGCCGGTGACCGCCGGCCAGCTCAGGCAGGTCTACGACCTGACCAAGTGGGGCGCGACCAGCGCCAACTGCTTCCCCATGCGGATCGTCTTCGCCCACTCCCAGGCCGAGCGGGACCGGCTCGCCACGATGGTGATGCCGGGCAACGTCGAGAAGGTGGCGACGGCCGGCGCCGTCGCCATCATCGGCTACGACCTGAAATTCTACGACAAGATCCCCCAGCTGTTCCCGCATGCGCCCGAGGCGCGGGAATGGTTCGCCCATGACGAGCAGGTGGCCTTCATGACCGCCTTCCGCAACGGCACCCTGCAAGGCGCGTATCTGATGCTGGCGGCGCGCTCCCTGGGACTCGACTGCGGCCCGATGTCGGGCTTCAACCAGCCGGCCGTCGATGAGGCCTATTTCGCCGGCACCAGCATCAAGTCGAACTTCCTGTGCGCGCTGGGCTACGGCGACCCTGCCGGCCTGTTCCCCCGCAGCCCGCGCCCGGACTTCGACGAGATGTGCAGCATCCTGTAGGTTCCCGACAATGCGCGTGCTGGCATTCGATACCTCGCTGGGAGGCGGGTCCGTGGCCCTGGTGGCCGGCGGCGTCTGCCTCGCCCGCGCCGACGAGGACCGGCCGCGCGCGCTGGTCGAACGGCTGCTGCCGATGATCGAGCAGGTGCTGGCCGAAGCCGGCCTCCGCTACGCCGACCTTGACCTGATCGCCACGACCGTTGGTCCCGGCACCTTCGCCGGCCTGCGCATCGGCGTGGCCGTTGCCCGCGGCCTCGGGGTGGCGACCGGCGTCAACGTCGCCGGCGTCACCAGCCTCGAGGCGCTGGCGCACGCCGCCATCGGCATGGCGCCGGAGGGCGGCGCGGTCGTCGCCGCCATCGACGGCCGGCGCGGCCAGCGCTATGTGCAATCCTTCCGCGCCGGCGCGGTGCTCGAGCCGGTCTCCGAGCCGGCCGCCGTCGATCTCGGCGACCTGGCGGCCCATCTGCCGCACGGCAGGGGCGTCGTCGTCGGCTCCGGTGCGGCGGTTGCGGCGTCGGCGGCGCCGGGCCTGCTGCCGCTGCCGGGTTACGACATCATCGACGCCGTCCATGTGGCTGCGCTCGCCGCCTCGCGCTCGCCGCCGTCGGCGCCGCCGCGGCCGCTCTATCTCCGCGCCCCGGACGCCAAGCTGCCGGGCGGATTGGTGCCCGGCGGGCTGGTGCCGGCGTGAGCACACTGGTCGACATCGCGCCCGTCGACGCCGCGGCCGTCGATCTGCTCGCGGCGCTGCACGCGGCCAGCTTCTGCCGGCCGGGCGACGAGCGCTGGTCGGCACAGGCGTTCTCCGACGTGCTCGGCATGCCGGGCTCGTTCTGCCTGCTCGCCAGCGCGGGGCCGGATCCGGTGGGCTTTTGCGCGTGTCGCGTCGCCGGCCCGGAAAGCGAGCTGCTGTCGCTGGGCGTACTGCCCCCGCAACGGCGCGCCGGCACCGCCCGACAGCTCATCCTGCGCAGCATGGGCCGCTGCGTCGAGGCCGGCGCGCGGGAAATGTATCTCGAGGTGGCCGAGGACAATCCCACCGCCCAGCTGCTCTATCGCTCGCTCGGCTTCTTCCAGGTGGGACGGCGCAAGGGCTATTATCTGCGGCTCGACAGCGTCAAGGTGGATGCGCTGACCATGCGGCGCGATCTCAGATAGTGCGGCTCGGGTAACTCGGCTCAGAGTGATCCCGCGGACCGCACCAGCATGCGGAAAATTCCCTTCCGATCGGTTTCCGCGACGTCGAGCACGCTATGCCCCAGGTTTTGCACCGCCTCCGGAACGTTCTTCAACGGCTCGCCATCGCGCAGAATGATCTCGGCGACCTCTCCAGGCTTCATTCCGTCCAGAAGCAGGCGAGTTCTCACGAAGGTCATCGGACACAATAGCGCTGTAATGTCGAGGCTCTGGTCCACCTGTTCTGTCATCTTCTTTTCTTGCATGCGCGAATGACTATCCAACTTGCCTAAGCATTCTCCTCGGCCTATAAGACGGAAGATTTCTCCTAGTCAAACAGAAACAAGGCTCCCTCATGGCAAATGAAACCAAGGAAAACGTCGAACGCGGCGACCTGCTGGCCCTGACCTCCGATATCGTATCGGCGCATCTCGCCAATAATAGCGTTGCGATGGCCGACGTTCCGCACCTGATCGAGCAGGTGTATTACACCTTGACCAAGCTTGGCGCCGATGCGCCGGAGGAGCCGGTGGAAAAGGCGAAGCCCGCCGTGCCGGTTCGCCGCTCCGTGATGCCGGACTACATCATTTGCCTGGAAGATGGTAAGAAGCTGAAGATGCTCAAGCGGCATCTGCGGACCGCCTACAACATGTCGCCCGAAGAGTACCGCGAAAAGTGGGGCTTGCCGGCCGATTATCCGATGGTGGCCCCGAATTACGCGGCCCAGCGCCGTACCCTCGCCAAGAAGATCGGCCTGGGCACCAAGCGCGGCCGCCGGAAGTAACGGGTCTCCGGCGCGGGCGCGTCCGGAACCCTCGATACAAGGTGAGGTATGCCGCCGGACCGACTCGAAAAAATATGCGTGGCGAAGGGAATGCGAATGACCGATCAGCGGCGGGTGATCGCCCGTGTGCTGTCGGAGGCCCATGACCATCCCGACGTCGAGGAGCTTTACGCCCGCGCCGCCAAGATCGACAGTCACATCAGCATCGCGACGGTCTACCGGACCGTCCGGCTGTTCGAGGAGGCCGGAATCCTGGAGCGTCACGACTTCAGGGACGGCCGTTCCCGATATGAAGAAGTGCCCGAGCGCCACCATGACCATCTGATCGACGTGCAGAACGGCAAGGTGGTCGAGTTCCGCAACGAGGACATCGAAAAGCTGCAGGAATTCATCGCGCGGGAGCTGGGCTACAAGCTCGTCGACCATCGCCTCGAACTCTATGGCGTGCCGCTGAAAAAGGATTCCTGACGCCCAATGGCCGACGGTTCGCCGACGCGCGCCCGTACCCTGCCTCTCAGCCACGCGCGGGCGGCGCTGTGCCTGGCCGGCGTGGCGTTGTGCCTGGTGCCGGTCATCCTGTTCCAGCCGCTGATGCTGCGCCTGCCCGGCCGCGCGAAGGAAAAGATCCCCTACTGGTTCTTCAGGGCATCGTGCCTGATCCTCGGCATCGGCGTCCACGTGCATGGCCAGCGCTCGCGTGATCGGCCGGTGCTCTACGTCGCCAACCACATCTCCTGGCTCGACATCTTCACGCTGGGCGGGGTCATGTCGCCGTCCTTCGTCGCCCGCGGCGACCTGGAGGGCTGGGCCCTGTTCGGCTGGCTCTCCACGCTGCGGCGGACCATCTTCATCGACCGCGAGAACCGCACCCGGTCCGGCGCCCATCTGGAACAGATGATCGAGCGCCTCGAGGCGGGCGACAGCCTGATCCTGTTCCCGGAAGGCACCAGTTCCGACGGCACCCGGGTGCTGCCGTTCAAAAGCAGCCTGTTCGCCGTCGCCGAACGCTGGCGCGGCGACAAGCCGCTGACCGTCCAACCGGTCACAGTCGCCTATACGCGGATCAACTCGATGCCGCTCGGCCGTCATTTCCGGCCGTTCGTCGGCTGGTACGGCGACATGGATTTGGTTCCGCATGTGTGGGAGTTGCTGACCATCGGCCGGGTGACCGCGGTGATTACGTTCCACGAGCCCGTGACGCTGGAAACCACGGGCGGCCGCAAGGCCATGTCGACCCATTGCTACGCCGAGATATCGCGGCGGCTGGAATACCTCAACAGCGGTTACGATCCGGTGGAACATGCGGCCTGATCCGGCTTTTCTTGACTCCGGGACCGCCGCTGCTAGGTTCCGCGCCCGTAATTCTTTAGGATAGACTCGTGGCGAAGAAGCGGCTGCATATCAAGACCTATGGCTGCCAGATGAACGTCTATGACTCGGCGCGCATGGCCGACGTCCTGGCGCCGCTGGGCTATGAGGCGACGGATGCGCCGGAAGACGCCGACCTGGTGATCCTCAATACCTGCCATATCCGCGAGAAAGCGGCCGAAAAGGTCTATTCGGAAGTCGGCCGGCTGCGCCTGCTGAAGGAAGAGAAGGCCCGCGCCGGCGGCCGCATGCTGGTTGCTGTCGGCGGCTGCGTCGCCCAGGCCCAGGGCGAGGAGATGATGCGCCGCGCGCCGTCCATCGACCTGGTGTTCGGGCCTCAGGCCTACCAGGACCTGCCCGACCTGCTGGGCCGCGCCACGCGCGACCTGATGGAAACCGGCCGTTCGCGGGTCGTCGCCGTCGATCTCGCCGTCGACGAGAAGTTCGACCGGCTGCCGGAAGAGGCAGCGCCACAGGGCTACAGCGCCTTCCTCACCATCCAGGAAGGCTGCGACAAGTTCTGCTCGTTCTGCGTCGTGCCCTATACCCGCGGTGCCGAGTTTTCCCGTCCCATGGCCGACGTACTGGCGGAAGCCCGCCGGATGGTGCGCCAGGGCACTGTCGAGATCAGCCTGCTGGGCCAGAACGTCAACGCGTATCACGGCGCCGATGGCAAGGGCGGCACCGCCGGCCTCGGGGACCTGATGCGCCGCCTCGCCGATATCGACGGGCTGGAGCGCATCCGGTACACCACCTCGCATCCGCGCGACGTGGACGACGACCTGATCGCCGCCCACCGCGACGTGCCGCAGATCATGCCGTTCCTGCATCTGCCGGTGCAGAGCGGATCGGACCGTATCCTCCAGGCGATGAACCGGCGTCATACCGCAGCGCGCTATCACGAGATCGTCGCGAAATTGCGTGACGCGCGGCCCGACATCGCCCTCTCCAGCGATTTCATCGTCGGCTATCCGGGCGAGACCGACACCGATTTCCAGGCCACGATGGACCTCGTGCGCCAGGTCGGCTTCGCCTTCGCCTATTCCTTCAAGTACAGCCCGCGCCCGGGCACCCCCGCCGCCGACCTGGACGACCAGGTGCCGGAGGACGTCAAATCCGCCCGCCTCGCGGTCCTGCAAGACGAGCTGCTGCGCCAGCAGGAGGCGTTCAACGCCGCCAGCGTCGGCCGGATCATGCCGGTGCTGCTGGAGCGCGATGGCCGCCATCCCGGCCAGCTCGTCGGACGCAGTCCCTATATGCAGGCGATCAGCGTCGATGCGGGTTCCAACGCAGGTGAATTAAAGGGTACCATCCGGAACGTGGAAATTGCCGCCGTGCTGTCCAACAGCCTGCGCGGCCGGCTGACGGAGCCTGTGAGCATGGTGGCGGCGCAATGACGGCGAGGCACAGTGGCAGATAAATCGACGGGCATGCCTGGAGGCGCCGCGTCGACGGCCGATAAGGTCGTCACCGATTTCAGCGACAACTCACTCCTGCCGGAACTGTTCGGCAAGCATGACAGCAACCTGGCGCTGATCGAGAAGCGGCTTGGCGTCACGCTGTCGTCGCGCGGCAACAAGGTGTCGATCGCTGGTCCATCCGTGTCGGCCGGCGCCGCAAAGTCGGTGCTGCAGTCGCTCTACAGCAGGCTGGAGCGCGGCCAGACCGTCGAATCCGGCGATGTCGAGGGCGCCATCCGCCTCGCCGAGTCCGCCCAGCCCGGCGGCTCGGGCGACGACGCGGCCCAGCAGGCGGTGATCCGCACCCGCAAGCGCCTGATCACGCCGCGCTCGGCCAAGCAGTCCGAATATGTCCAGCGCATCCGCGAATCCGAAATTGTCTTCGGCGTCGGTCCGGCCGGCACGGGCAAGACCTACCTGTCCGTCGCCGTCGCCGTGGAGATGCTGCTGCAGGGGCGGGTCGACCGGCTGATCCTGTCGCGCCCGGCGGTCGAGGCGGGCGAACGCATCGGCTTCCTGCCCGGCGACCTGCGCGACAAGATCGATCCCTATCTGCGCCCGCTCTACGACGCGCTCCACGACATGCTGCCCGGCGACCAGGTGGCCAAGGCGCTGGAGAGCGGCGACATCGAGGTGGCGCCGCTCGCCTTCATGCGCGGCCGGACGCTGGCCAACTCGTTCATCATCCTCGACGAGGCGCAGAACACCACGCCCATGCAGATGAAGATGTTCCTCACCCGCATCGGTGAGAACTCGCGCATGGTGATCGCCGGCGATCCCAGCCAGATCGACCTTCCGCTCGGCAGCAAATCGGGCCTGCGCGACGCGCTCGACATCCTGACCGACGTGCCCGAGGTCGGGGTCGTCCATTTCGGCGAGGCCGACGTGGTGCGTCATCATCTCGTCACCCGTATCGTGCAAGCCTACAACGAGAACGACCGGCAGCGGCAGGTGGCGCAGATGGCGCGCCGGACCGCCCAGAACGGAGAGGATGGCGGCTGAGCCGCCGGCCCATGCTTTCAGTGGACACATCCATGGAGTGCGACAGTTGGCGCGGGCCGCTGCCCGATGCCGAGGCGTTCGCCCGTGACATTCTCGTCCGCGCCGACCGTGCCGATGCCGACGCCGAGGTCAGCGTGCTGTTCGCCGACGACGCCTTCGTCCGGGACCTGAACGCCCGCTGGCGTGGCCAGGACAAGCCCACCAACGTGCTGTCCTTCCCCGCCGCGGCGCCGGCGATGCCCGTTTCCCCGATTCCTGGCCCGCGCCCGCTCGGCGACATCGTTCTCGCCTACGAGACCGTGGCCCGCGAGGCGCGCGAGGCGGGCAAGACGTTCGAACACCACGCCGCCCACCTGCTGGTGCATGGCTTCCTGCACCTGCTGGGGTATGACCACGAGACCGATGCCGACGCCACCGTCATGGAGGCGCGCGAGGTTCGCATACTCGAATCTCTCGACATTCCCGATCCTTATGCGGAAAATACCGCCAGCACGCAGAACAGGGCATGAGCGACTCTTCCACAGAGGCTGACAGTACGAGCTTGAAAGGCTGGGTGAGCGGCGTGCTCACCAGATTGCGCGGCCGCGAACCATCCCTGCGCGAAAGCCTTGAGGATGTCATCGAGGAGCATCGCGACGATCCGTCGGACCTGACCGCCGAAGAGCGGATCATGCTGATGAACATCGTCTCGCTGCGCGGTCTGCAGATTTACGACGTAATGGTGCCCCGCGCCGACATCGTCGCCATCGAGATGTCGACGCCGCTCGAGGAACTGGTGAAGGCGTTCAAGGAGGCGGCCCATTCCCGCCTGCCGGTCTACCGCGACACGCTCGACGACGTCGCCGGCATGGTCCACGTGAAGGACGTGCTCATCGCCATCACCGAGGGCCAGGCCGACGGCAAGACCGTGACCATCAACGACATCAAGCGGCGTGTGCTGTTCGTGCCGCCGTCGATGCCGGTGATCGACCTGCTGCTCAAGATGCGGCTCAGCCGCAACCACATGGCGCTGGTGATCGACGAATATGGCGGCACCGACGGTCTCGTCACCATCGAGGATCTGATCGAGACCATCGTCGGCGACATCGACGACGAGCATGACGAGCAGCTGACGCCGCTGATCATGCCGCGCCCGTCAGGCACGCTCGATGTCGACGCCCGCTGCCCGATCGAGGACCTGGAAGCGCAGCTCGGCATCGATCTGCTGCCCGACGACCAGGAGGACTACATCGACACCGTCGGCGGCCTGCTGTTCTCGCTGGCCGGGCGCGTGCCGGAGCGCGGCGAGGTGATCGAGCATCCCTCGGGCATCGAGTTCGAGGTGACCGACGCGGACGCCCGCCAGCTCAAGCGGGTGCGGGTCCGCAAGCCCAAATCCGCCATGGGCGACGTGCTGCCGTGATCCGGCGCCCTCGATGAAGCCGTTCCGCCCATGCTGAACGGCCTGCCCGGTTGGCTGGCCGCACGCCGTCCGTGGCAGCGTTTCGCTCTGGCGTTCCTGCTGGGTGCGCTCGCCACCGCCGCGTTCGCGCCGCTTTATGCCGTTCCCATCCTGCTGGTGTCGTTTCCGGGACTGATCCTGCTGCTCGAGGCCGCGCCGTCGAAGAAGGGCGCGTTCGGTGTCGGCTGGTTCTTCGGCTTCGGCCATTTCCTCACCGGCTTCTACTGGGTGGCGAATGCGCTGGCCATTGCCGGCGCGCCGCCCGCGGCCGCCATCGCGTTGCCGCTTGGCATGGCACTTTACAGCGGCTTCGCCGGCCTGCTCTTCCGGATCGTCGGACGCCGCGTGCCGTCGCGGGTGCTGCTGTTCGCGCTGTGCTGGGCGCTCGCCGAATGGCTGCGCGGCCATGTCATCACCGGCTTCCCGTGGAACCTGGCCGCCTATGCCTGGGCGTTCTCCGACGCCATGAGCCAGTTCGCCTCGGTGGCGGGCGCCTATGGCATGACCCTGGTCACCGCGGCGATCGCGGCGTCGCCGGTGGTCTTCGTCGGTCGGAAACTCACGTCCGTGGCGGATTTCCGCGGACCCATCGGCGCAGCGGTCTGCGTCCTTGCCCTGTTCGTCTTCGGGGCCATCCGCCTCGCCGGCGCCGATCCCGAGCCGGAAGGCCGTCCCATGGTGCGCGCGGTCCAGCCCGACATCGCCCAGGATGAGAAGTGGCTGCCGGAGAATTTCCACCGCAACTTCACCGACCACCTCGAGCTCTCGGAAGGGCCGGGCAACGAGGCGATCGACCTGTTCGCCTGGTCCGAGGCGGCGGTGCCGTACCAGCTCGATGTGGACGCGCCCGGGCGCGAGCGCATCGCCCGGGTCGGCCGGCCCGGCGCGGTGGTCGTCACCGGATTTCCGCGCGTCGAGATCGAGCCGTCCGGGCGCATGCACTACTACAACAGCATGATCTTCGTCGGCGAGGACGGCCGGACGCTCGCCACGTTCGACAAGGCCCATCTGGTGCCGTTCGGCGAATATGTGCCTCTCAAGGGCCTGTTCCGCGCGCTCGACGCCGTGTTCGAGGCGCTGGGTCTCGGCATCCGGTTCCAGAAGGTGGTGGAAGGCGGCGGCGATTTCGTGCCCGGGCCTGGCCCAAGGGTGATCCATCTGCCCGGCCTGCCGCCGGTCAGCCCGCTGATCTGCTACGAGGTGATCTTCCCGGGGGCCGTCGCGCCGCCCGGCGAACGGCCGGACTGGTTGCTCAACATCACCAACGACGCCTGGTACGGCGAATGGGCCGGCCCGCTGCAACACCTCGCCATCGCCCGCTTCCGCAGCATCGAGGAAGGCTTGCCCATGCTGCGCGCCGCCGGCACCGGCATCTCGGCGATCATCGATGCCCACGGGCGGGTGATCTCCCAGCTCGGCATCGGCGAGCGCGGTATCGTCGACGGCAGGCTGCCCGCGCCCATTGCCCCGACGCTCTATGCACGGCTCGGCGACGGGGTGTTCTGGGCGATGATGGCGGCACTCGCTCTACTCGTTTTGGGCACGCGCTGGCGCAACCGCCAGTAGAAGGCGCTTGACCCGCCATACATCCCTGCATATTGCTAATTTTAACAGGTTCGAGGGCCGGCGATATCTGTTGGGTTTGGTGCGTCCGCACCATTGGGGCTATGGAAGCTGATCCTCCAGTCCGGTTCACGCGCGTTCCCGGGCTGGGGAACTTGAGGAGGCCAGCGCGTGCTATCGGATCCGAATCCTGTCGACATTCATGTCGGCAAACGTCTGCGTCAACGGCGCACCTTTGTCGGCATGACCCAGGAGCAACTGGGCGCCGCTCTCGGCATAACGTTCCAGCAGATTCAGAAATATGAACGCGGCGCCAACCGCATCGGCGCCAGCCGGCTGTTCGACATCTGCCGCATCGTTGATGTGCCGCCGCAATTCTTCTTCGAGGCCATGCCCGAAAGCGGCGGTGCCGCGGCAGTCAGCGCCCTGCCGCTTCCGGCGCGCAGCGACGATCCCGTCGACCGCGAGACCATGGATCTGGTCCGCGCCTACCGGCAGATCGACAGTTCGTCGGTCCGCCACCGCCTGCTCGAACTGGCCAGGGTGCTCGCCAAGGCCGGCTGACGGGCCACTATCTCCGTGGCAAATTGGGGCGACGCCCGCTTCACTCATAGTGGCGGGCGCGTTCTGCCGTTGCGTGCACCGAGGCAGCCAGCGCACGGGATCGAACATAAGGATATAAAGACATCTTTATGCTTGTTCCCGCCGCGCCGCCGCTGCTATACAGCGGACGTGCCGGCAATCGCGGTGGCAGGGCCTCCGCGCGCCTTTCCTGAACTCCATTTTCGAGGGGTCTCGTGGCCAAGAACTCATACCTGTTCGCCAGCGAATCCGTTTCCGAAGGCCATCCCGACAAAGTCTGCGACATGATCTCCGACGCCGTCCTGGACACGTTCCTGGCGGCCGACCCGTATGCACGCGTGGCGTGCGAGACGCTGGTCACCACCCAGCAGATCGTGCTCGCCGGCGAGGTGCGCGGCCCGGCGTCGATCACCAAGGACGTGCTCGAGCAGGTGGCCCGCGACACGGTGCGCAAGATCGGCTACGAGCAGAACGGCTTCCACTGGAAGACCTGCGACGTGATGGTGCTCCTCCACAGCCAGTCGGCCGACATCGCCATGGGCGTCGATTCCGGCGAGAACAAGGACGAGGGCGCGGGCGACCAGGGCATCATGTTCGGTTACGCCTGCCGCGAGACCGACGCGCTGATGCCGGCGCCGATCTACTATGCCCACAAGATCCTGCGCGACATGGCGCAGGCGCGCCACTCCGGCTCGGTGAAAGGCCTTGGTCCCGATGCCAAGAGCCAGATCAGCCTGCTCTACGAGAACGGCAAGCCGGTGCGCGCCACCTCCATCGTCGTCTCAACCCAGCATGACGAGGATTTGTCGTCGTCCGACGTGGAAGGCATCGTCCGGCCGTTCATCTCGAATGCACTGCCCAAGGGCTGGCTGACCAACGAGACCGATTTCTACATCAACCCGACCGGCCGCTTCGTCATCGGCGGCCCGGACGGCGACGCCGGCCTCACCGGCCGCAAGATCATCGTCGACACCTATGGCGGCGCGGCTCCGCATGGCGGCGGCGCGTTCTCGGGCAAGGACCCGACCAAGGTCGACCGCTCGGCCGCCTACGCGGCGCGCTACCTGGCCAAGAACGTGGTGGCCGCCGGCCTGGGCGACCGTTGCACCATCCAGCTGTCCTACGCCATCGGCGTGTCGAAGCCGCTGTCGATCTATGTGGATCTGCATGGCACGGGCAAGGTGGACGAGAGCAGGCTGGGCGACGTTCTCGGCGAGGTTATGGACCTCAGCCCTCGCGGCATCCGCACCCATCTGGGCCTCAACAAGCCGATCTACGCGCGCACCGCCGCCTACGGCCATTTCGGCCGCGAGCCCGAGGCCGATGGCGGCTTCAGCTGGGAGCGCACCGACCTGGCCGACGCCCTCCGCTCGGCGGTCGCCTGATCGATCCGGTCATGATGTCCGAAACGCCCGTCGTCCGCCGGGTCTACGGCCGGCGGCGCGGCAAGGCGCTCAACCAGTCGCGGCAGGAGCTGATGGACCGGCTGCTGCCGGCCGTCTCGGTGCCGCTCGAGGAGGGCGACGCCAATCTCGACCCGCGCATCTGGTTCGGGCCGTCGGTGCGCGAGGTCTGGTTCGAGGTCGGCTTCGGCAAGGGCGAGCACCTGGCCTGGCAGGCGCGCAACAATCCGGACATCGGATTCATCGGCTGCGAGCCCTACGAGAACGGCGTCGCCGGCCTGCTCGCCGAGATCGCCGAGCACAAGCTCGACAACGTCCGCATCTGGATGGACGACGCCGCCCTGCTGCTCGCCGCGCTCCGCCCGGCCAGCGTCGGCCGCGCCTTCCTGCTGTTCCCCGATCCGTGGCCCAAGGTGCGCCACCACCGACGCCGCTTCGTCAGCCATGACCGCCTGGACATCCTGGCGCGCGCGCTGGCCGACGGCGCCGAGTTCCGCGCCGCCACCGACCATGCGGACTATGGCGACTGGATCGTGCGCCACATGAACGCCCGCGAGGACTTCGAGTGGAGCGCCGAGCGCGCCGCCGACTGGCAGGGCCGGACGGAGGACTGGCCGCAGACCCGCTACGAGGCCAAGGCGCTGGCCAAGGGTGACAAACCCCTCTACCTGCGCTATCATCGGGTAACGCAGGAGCCCGGCGCCACGCTCTGAGCGGTCGGCCGGGAAGTCCGCGGGCCAGCCTGACCCGAGCGAGCGTTGACCGTAAAGCTCATTCCACCCGCCGAGACCGCGATCCTCCTCGTTGGCGACCGCCTCGACAACGTCATGGCGGTGCTGGGCCTTTTCCATGCCGCGGGGTTCCCTGTCGATGTGATATCCGGCGCTGCGGTTCTGCGGCTTTCGCGCCGGATCCGGCGCTTCACCTATTCGCGCGGCCCGTCGGATACACTGCAAATTTTGCGACGAACGCTCGGTGACGCCTACGGGTCAATCGTCCTGTGCGACGATACCCTGTTACGCGATGTCCGGGACAGCGCGTGGGATGATGACGAGAAGCTGCAGGTCCTGCCGGTCAATGGGCTGAAGAACGCCGGGCACCTCTTTTCCAAGATCGCGTTGTCCCGTCGACTTCAGGACGCCGGGATCAGGACGCCCGCGTACCGCGTGGCCCACGATCCGGCGGGTATCGTCAATGCGCTTCGAGACTTTGACTGTCCCGTTTTTGTCAAACCGGATGCATCGGCGGGCGGCTTTGGCCTTCGACTCGTCGAGACGCCCGCGCGAGCCGACGAGGCGGATTTCAGCACGTTCCGTTGCCCCGCGCTGGTGCAGGAGAAGGTTGAAGGCCGCTTGGTCGCTGTCGAGGTGTATTATCGGAATGCGCGCATCGTCTTCTTCGCCCGGTCAGAGATCCTGGCCTGCATTCATGGACCTTACGGACCGAGCTCGTTGCGGAGGTATTACCCATCGGCCGGAGTGGATGCGCGTCTTGTCGAGGAGCTTACTGCGTTGGGCCGGGCACTCGACGCCAACGGATTCGCCAATGTCACCCTGATTGAGACGGTCAGCGGGGAGCATTACTATATCGAGGCCGATATGCGTCCCAACGGGTGGGTCGGCGTCACGCGAATTCTTGGCGACGACCCGGTGGACCGCGTGCGCGACTATTTTCGGTCCGGCCGAACGCAGGACTACCAGGTTTTTGCCGATGCTGCGCGATCGCCCGGCATCACTGTCCCCCACTTCAACCGGGCGTCGCTATACCAGATGTTGCTCAACCGCCACGATGTTTGGGCCTTCGTGCCCTGGAACGAGAGCGTCACCCTGCTCGCCATCCTGACGATCTCCGCCGCTGGTCGGCAGATCGGTCATACGGCAGGCAGACTGATCCGGCGTGTCCTGGGCGAGCGCGCCTATTGGCGGGTGCGGCAAGTCTATCGGCATATCCTGCAGGGTCTCATGCTCCGGGTCGCGCTCCTGATTCGCTGATCACGATTGCCTAGTTGACCTTCATTATGGGTCGCTCGCTCTCCTGGGGAGGACACGCACATGAACAAACCTGTTGTCGATCCAACCGTCTTCGGCAGCGCCGAATACGCCGCCAATCCGTATCCGACGTTGAAGATCCTGCGCGACCACTATCCGGCCTACCGGCTGCCGAACGGCGCCTGGCTGGTGACGCGCTACGATGACGTGGTGAACATCTTCCGCGACACCGCGAACTTCTCGGCCTCGCCGAACGGCGAGCATATCGGCCAGGTGTTCGGGCCGACGCTGATGGAATATGACGGCCAGGACCACATCAAGCTGCGCAACATCGTCGCGCCCCAGTTCGTCGGCATGCGGCTGACGGCGCTGCTGCCGACCATCCAGCGCAACGCCATGGCGCTGATCCACAAGTTCACCGAGAAGCATGCGAGGCGCATCGCCGGCGAGGCCGCGGCGAAGGGCGAGATCGACATCGTCGACGACTTCGCCACCCGGCTGCCGCTCAACGTCATCCTCGACGTGCTCGACCTGCCGCAGGAAGCGCACGAGATGTTCCACGACTGGTACCCGGCGATGATGAACGGCATCAATGGCGGCCCGGCGCTGCGCATCGAGGGCCAGAAGGCCAATGCCGAATACCACGCCTATCTGGACCCGCTGATCGACGAGCGGACGAAGAATCCCGGCGACGACCTGCTGTCGCGGCTCGCCAACGCCGAGGTCGACGGTGCGCGCATGACCAAGCAGGAGATCAAGTCGTTCGCCAGCCTGATCCTGGTGGCCGGCGCCGAGACCACCGACAAGGCCATCGCCAATCTCTGGTACCAGCTGCTCGCCAATCCCGAGCAGTGGGCGGCCGTACAGAAGGACCCGGAGCTGCTCGAGCGCGCCTTCGCCGAGATGATGCGGGTGCATGGCCCGTCCGGCGCCCAGACCCGCCGGGCGATCAACGACGTCGTGCTCCACGGCGAGACCATCAAGGCGGGCGACTATGTCCATGTGTCGCTGTACGGCGCCAACCGGGACGACCGGGTGTTCTCGAACCCGGACAGGTTCGACATCTTCCGCGACGACTTCTACTTCGGCAAGGAACTGCGCTCCGGCTACCACCAGGCGGGCGTCGCCGGCCATCTCGGCTTCGGCCTCGGCGCCCATTTCTGCGTCGGCTACCAGCTCGCCAGGGCCGAATCGGTGATCGGCACGAAGATGCTGATGGAAGTGATCAAAAACCCGCGCTTCAAGCCCGGCTCCAACCCCGTGCCCATCGCCATCCGGATCGAGCCCTGGCACCTGCCGCTGGAGTTCGACGCCGCGTGAGGAGGGCGCATGGCAGACCCGTAAGACTCACGGTCTGTACATCCAGATTGATGCTTGAAACATCACTATAGATATCTTAAACAGGATTAGTGATTTCCTGAACGGATGCCTATCGTGATCACCGCCTCCCAGATGCGGGCTGCCCGCGCGCTCCTCGGTATCGATCAGAAGACGCTTGCCGGCATGGCCGGCGTCTCGCTGCCGACCATCCAGCGCATGGAAGCAAGCCAGGGCAACGTCAAGGGGGTCGTCGACAGCCTGATGAAGGTGGTGGACGCCCTCAACCTCGCCGGCGTCGAACTGATCGGCGAGGGTGCCCGGAGCACGGGTGGCGGACGGGGTGTCCGGCTCAGGGAGCCTGCACAGAGATCCTGACCGAATCGCTTTCGCGACGGCGACCGCCGAGCACCAGGCCGACGATCCCGCCGCCTTACCCAAGGCCGCCGGACACCATGACCCTGCACACCGCGCCCAACAGCGCCGAGCCAACCTTCGCCGAACTGTTCACGCCCAAGCTGGTGACGGTGCTGCGTGGCGGATACACGCTGCGCAACCTGCGCGCCGACGCCGTCGCCGGGCTGACGGTGGCGATCGTCGCGCTGCCCCTGTCCATGGCCATCGCCATCGCCTCGGGCGCATCGCCGGCGCAGGGGCTGTACACCGCGATCATCGGCGGCTTCCTGGTCTCGGCGCTGGGCGGCAGCCGGTTCCAGATCGGCGGCCCGGCCGGCGCCTTCATCGTGCTGGTCGCCGCGACCGTGCAGGCGCATGGCATGGACGGCCTGCTGCTGGCCACCATGCTGTCCGGCATCATGCTGGCGGCAGTCGGCTTCCTGCGGCTCGGCACCTACATCAAGTTCATTCCCTA
>CAMBYA010000003.1 GCA_945872035.1 Rhizobium sp. Q54 | reverse complement strand
GTCCACCCCTGCCTTTCGGCCGGCTCCTCGGCGCCGGCCGCGGCAGGCAGCGCGGCGACGATGGCCGCCGCGCCGAGCATTGACTTCAACATGGCTCCCCCCTTTCTCATGTCAGTGCGCCTTGTTCGAATGATCGTGCGCGTCATGGCCTGGGGCCGGCGCCATGGCGCCGACCGGCTGCACCTCGAACCGGACCTCGACCTTGCCGGCTTTCTCGAAGCGCAGCGTGCCCGCGAAGGACTCGTCCTGCTTCAGCGGCCGCTTGAGGTCCATGAACATGATGTGGAACGAGCGAGGCTTCAGGGTCAGCGTGCCGTTGGCGGGCACCGTCATGCCCTCGGGCAGGTGCCGCATGGTCATCACCCCGTCCTTCATCCCGCCTTCGTGCAGCTCGACCCTGCCGGCAACCGCCGGTGCTTCGGCGGCCACCAGGCGATCCTCGGCGGCGGTGTTGACGACGGTCAGGTAGCCGGCGCCGACCTTGGCGCCATCGGGCGTGGCGCGCGACCAGGGGTCCTGGATGGTGAGCGGTCCAGCCTTGTATTCAGCGGCGGCGGCGGTGCCCGGCAGGGCACAGGCGAGCAGGAACAGCGCGGCGGTGGCGGTACGGAACATGGTTGTTTCCCTTGCGATGGTTGGACGACGGATTCTGGCTAGAGCCTGACGGTCAGACCGGCGAACACCGAACGGCCCTCGCCGGGAAAGAACACGTCCTTGGCGACCGCCGGATCGGCGGCGTTGGTCATCGCGCCGAACTCGCCCACATAGCGCTTGCCGGTGAGGTTGCGTCCGTCGAGATAGAGGGTGACGTGCTCGCCGATGTCGATGCCGGCGCCGATGGACAGCAGCGCATAGCCCGGCACCTTCATGGTGTTGGCGTAGTCCGCCCAGACCGCTTCGGGGCGCCAGTCGACCGCCGGGGCGATGTACCAGCCGGCCGGATGCCGGTAGGTCAGCTCGGCGCGGTACTGGTGCCTGGGCGCGACCGGAAGGCGGTTGTCGCCGTAGATCGGGTCGCCGTCGAAGGTGAAGTCGCTGAAGGTGTAGCTCTGCTTGAGCGACAGGCTGCCCCCGCCCGGCGCGTCGCGCAGGATGGTCCAGTCCAGCGCGGCCTCGATGCCCTGGTGGATGGTCTTGTCGGCGTTGAAGAAGCTGGCGGGCACGCCGGTGACGAGCCGGAAGCTGAGCAGCTCGCCCTTGACCCAAGCGCGGTAGAAGGTGACGTCCCACGCCAGGTCGCCGGTGCGGCCGCGGGCGCCGACCTCGCCGGTCCAGGCGCGCTGCGCGTCGACGGGCACGAAGCCGGGATTGGGTGCCTGCACCAGCGCGCCGTAATGCGGCGGTTCCACCGAACGCGTGACGTTGGCGTAGACCTGGGCGCCGCCCGCGAACGCCCACAGCAGGCCGACGCGGGGCGAGAACCAGTCGAAGTTCTTCGAGGCGGCGTTCCCCGGGTTGAGGTAGTCGGTGTAATCGCGCGTCGCGCGGCCGTAGGAGCCGCCGACAACGATCGCGAGCGGTTCGATGACGAACAGGCGGCCTTCGGCGAACACGTCCAAACCGGTGGCCTTCTGCCGGGAATCGCCGAACTGGAAGCCGCTGCTGCCGCCCATGTTGACATAGAGCTGCTGCTTGTTGGTGCCCTGGCGGTACGACACGCCCCAGAACAGGTCGGCCTTCATCCCGGCGATGTCGCCGGCCCAGTCGAAACGGCCGAAGGCGCCCTGGGTCTCGATGTCCTGATCGATGACAATGACGATGGGGTGATGGATTTTCGTGGCCGTGGCATAGAAGCCGCCCTCGAACACCAGTTCCTCGTTGAACCGCCAGCGGGTTTGCAGCGAGCCCCTCGCCACGGTCTGGTCGCGGGCCCAGTCGTTAGCGATGATGCCGGCGCCGGCGTTGCGCGGCACGGTCAGCGCGTCGGCGAGCGTCAGCGTGCCCGGCACCTCCTGCTTGATATCGGCGTAGGAGCCGATGGCGCGGATCTCCCGGTCCTCGCCGAAGCTGTAGCCGACGTTGAGCGTGCCGCGGCCCTGGCTCTGCGCGCTGTGGTCGCGCCAGCCGTCGGCGGTCAGGCCGCTGCCGGCGGCGTAGATGTCCCAGTTGCCGAGTTGCCGGGCGAAGGCGGCACGGCCTCGAAAGCTGCCGAACGAACCGCCTTCCAGGCGGAGTTCGTTCTCGGCCTCGGCGGTCTTGCCGTTCGGCGTGACCAGGTTGACCGCGCCGCCGAGCTGGGCGCCGCCGAAACGCAACGCATTGCCGCCCTTGTAGACTTCGACATAGCGGGCGCCGAGGGCATCGACCTTCTGGAAGTCCGAAAAGCCATCGGCATCGGCGAAAGGCACGCCGTCCTGGGCGATCAGCACGCCCCGCTGGTGGTAGGACTGGTCGATGCCGGAACCGCGGATCGACAGCCGCGACTCCTCGCCATAGCGCTTCTGGGCAAGTACGCCCGGCACGTCGCGCAGGATGTCGGCGAAGCCGGTGGCGAGCCGGTTGTCGTAGCTCTCGGCGGACACGGCCGCCACGGCGCCCGGCGTGCGCGACAGGCGCTTGCGCGCGTCGGCGACGATGGGCGGCTCGCCGGGGATGGGATTGGCGCTGACGATGACGCTGTCCATCTCGGCCGCTTCAGAGGCGTCCCGAACGTCATCGGCGAAGGCGGGCGTGGAGAAGGCAAGCAGGCAGAGCAGTGCGCGCGCGGAGGCGGCGGTCGGGGACGAGATCACGAAACGGACTCCCTAATCTGACGAAGGCGAGCCGGCACGCGGGAGCGGCCGGCGGCAAGGTCGTGTCAGACGAGGGAGGGTGGTCCGGTGGCGGGAGGCGGCGGGGCGGCGAGGCCTTCGCCGGGGCGTTGCTGTACGGCGGCCCAGAATGGCACGGGCACGGCGACCGGCGCGGGCAGATCGAGCTCCGCCGGCGCGGGCGGCGCGACGTGGGCGGCGACGGCGGCGAACACGCAGGGCTCGCCGGACTTGCTGCTGTCGTCGTGCCTGGCCGGATCGGTCTTGCCGGGGATGCCGTAGCCATCGGCCTTCACGGTGATCATGCCGGCCGAGGTACAAAGCACCAGAGCCGGGAGGTCGCCGTCTTCCGCCGGCTTTTCCAGCATGATGCCGGCCGGGATGGCGAAGCGCACCGCGAGCGCGAGCACGGTCAGCGCCGTGAAGACGCGCGACATCCAGCCCCTGGTCGACGATGCGAAAGCCATGGCCGGTTCTGTACCGCCGAAACGACCGGCCGTCCAGAGGCCGCGTCACCGAATTCGCGCAGGTCTATGGCGCTAAAAGGGAAGTTCCGACTCGTCCAGGCGCACGTCGACCATGCCCCAGACGGCGTTGGCGAGGCAGACCCTGTCGGCTGCCCGGACGTCTTCCGGCGTGAGCGGCCGGACTTCGACATGGGTGCCGGTCATGAAATGCCGCCGGAACACGCCGGGCAGCAGGCCGCTCGACACCGGCGGCGTCAGCCAGCGGCCGTCCTTGTGCAGGAACAGGGTGCTGCGCGCGCCTTCGGTCACCTCGCCGCGTTCGTTGACGAACAGCAGGTCCCAGTGGCCGGCGGCGGTTGCCGCCTTCAGCGCCCGGTCATAGGCGCCGCGCCGCGTGGTCTTGTGGGCCAGGTAGGGATTGGCCGAATTCACCGCGCCCGCCGCCCAGGCGACCGTCGGCGGTTCGGCGCGTAGCGCCGCGCGGCCGCCTTCCACGTCGACCGCCGCGGCGGTGACCGAAACCTCGCCGGACGGCGCAAGCAGCAGGCGCACCCGTTGGTCCGTGTCCGGGGAATAGCTTTCGGCGGCGAGCGCGAGGGCGTCGCGGATCGTCGCATCGTCGAACGGATAGACGAAATAGGCCGCCGACTCCCGCAGGCGGTCCAGATGCTGATCCAGCAGCCAGTGGCCGCCGGCGCGTTCCCACAGCAGGGTCTCGATCAGGCTGGGGCGATCCTTCGGGTCTTCCAGGAAGGCGGCCTTCAGCAGGGATTCGTCCCACTCGCCGGGCCCGTCGGAATCCGCGACCACGCCGCTGCCGATACCCATGCGCGCGATTCCATCGGCGATCACGAGGGTGCGGATCGGCACGCTGAACGCGGCGTCGCCATCCGGCGCGATGTGGCCGATCGCGCCGGTGTAGACGCCGCGCGCCCGGCCCTCCAGCGCGGCGATGATCTCCATGGCGCGGATCTTTGGCGCGCCGGTGACCGAGCCGCAGGGGAAGATGGACCTCAGCACATCGAGGCTGCGCACGCCGTCCGCCACCTCGGCGCGGACGGTCGAGACCAGCTGCAGCACCGTGGGATAGGCCTCTACCTCGAACAGGCCGTCGACGGTCACCGAACCGGGCCGCGCGATCCGCGACAGGTCGTTGCGTTCCAGGTCGACGATCATCAGGTTCTCGGCGCGGGACTTGGGATCGTCCCTGAGCGCGCGGGCCGCCGCCTCGTCCTCGGCGAAGGAGCGGCCGCGCCGCGCGGTGCCCTTCATCGGCTTCACCGTCAGGCGGTTGCCGCGCCGCTCGAGGAACAGCTCGGGCGAATGGGACGACACGCACCAGTCGCCCGCCGTGATGAAGCCGCCATGGGCGACCGGCTGGGCCTGGCGCAGCGCCGCGTGCAGCTTCATCGGGTCGCCGGAGAAATCGGCGACCGCGTCCATGGTCAGGTTGATCTGGTAGACGTCGCCCGCCGCCAGGAAATCCTGAACCCTGGCGAACGCCGCCAGATAGTCGTCGCGGGTGATGGACGGGCGCAACGGCGACAGGGCATAGGACGTGCCCTGCGTCCGCTCGCGCCAGAAGATGTCCACCTCCGCCTGCTCAAGCCGCCGGCGGCGGCTGAACAGCCCGAACCAGACCAGCGGTTCGCGGCGATCGGCCGGCATCAGCGGCACAAGCCGTTTCTCCAGCGCGTAGCCGACCTCGTAGGACAGCCAGCCGGCGGCGTGCAGGCCATCGTCCAGTCCCTGCTGGATCGCCGCCAGCGCGGCGCCGATGCCGGCGGGATCGTCGCAGCGGACGATGCGCTCGGGCTTCTCGAACAGCAGCGAGGCCGCGCGCGGATCGCGGCTGTTTTCGAGCAGCACGAACGGGTCGTTGGGCATCAGCGTGGTCATGCCGCGTGTCTAGCCCATCGCGTCCGCGCCGGGAAGACGCCTCGACCGCGCGGGCGGCGTTCCGTATGCTGGAGCGGATGCTTCGGGCTGAAGGATCCGCATGAAACGCCGCACCGTGACCCTGCTCGCGACGCTGGCCCTGGCCAGTTGCGGCCCGTCGCCGACGATCGGGCTGCTCGAGGACCATGTGGACAAGGTCACGACCGGCAGTTTCGTCGTCTGCGCCAACTACCAGTGCACCGCTCGCCATAACGTGGTCATGACCGACGCCGAGTGGGCGAGGGTGCGCGCGTTCTTCGACCCGCCCGCCGCCGATCCGGCCGCCGAACGCAGGCAGGTATCCCTCGCCATCGGCCAGATCGAGCGCATCGTCGGGCCGAAGACCAACACGATGAAGGACAGGCCCGGCGCCACCATCCTGACTACCCGCACCAACGGCCAGATGGACTGCATCGACGAGTCGCACAACACCTCGGTCTACCTGCACCTGATCGAGCGCGACCATCTGCTGAAATGGCATAAGGTCGGCCAGCCGATCATCCGCGGCCACGTCATCGACAGATGGTTCCACAACACCGCGACGGTGACGGACACGACGACCGGCGTGCAGTGGGTGATCGACTCCTGGTTCGGCGCCAACGGCGAACCCGCCGATGTGGTCACGGCGGAATCGTGGCTCAGCGGCTGGGAGCCGGAGACGTTCAAGACCAGGGCGGATCGCTGATCGGCGCGATCGCGCGATACTGACTCATCGTCCGGTGCCGGCGGCCTCCGGCGAAGGGACAAGGCCAAGGCCCAGGTTTTCTATCAGGAACGCATCCATGGCTTGAAAAAAGGCGATTCGGTGCCGTTCGTGGGTCAGGTAGTGATCGGCATCTTCCAGCTTCACCTCGACCACGCTCTTCCCGGCGCGCCGCAGCGCCGCGATCATCCCCGTGCTCTGGTCGTACTTCACGTTCCGGTCCTTGGTGCTGTAGGCGACCAGGACCGGGGCAACGACCTTTTCCGCATGATTGGCCGGCGACACCGCGCCAGGATCGTCCTGCGAGAGATAGTCGCGGCTGAACATGAAGTTCGTGTAGTACTTTTCATCACTGATCAGCCCCTTGATATCGGACACCCCGTTCAACGCTACGATGCACCGGTAGAGTTCGGGTGTACTCGCTGCTCCCTGCAGCGCCGCATAACCGCCGTAGCTGGCGCCCACGATGCAGATGCGGGCAGGATCGGCGAAGCGTTGGTCTATGGCCCAGCGGACGCCGTCCGTTATGTCATCCTGCATGGCCCTGCCCCACTCGTGATCGCCAGCCGACTTCAGAGCATCTCCATATCCCGTAGAACCCCTGAAGTTCATCTGGAGCACGGCCCAGCCGCGGCTCGCGAAGTACTGGACCCAGTAATCGTAGCGCAAGGAGTCCCGGCTGGCCGGCCCACCATGTGGATGAACGACAAGCGGCAGGTTTCTTGCGTCGGAACCTTTGGGTACGGTCAAATATCCATCGATCTGCAGGCCGTCGCGCGCCGCGTAGGAAATCGGCCGGGTTTCCGACAGGGTTAGTCCCTTGAGTTGAGGATAGGCGCTGCCTAGGTCGACATACTTGCCGTTGGCCAGATCCATATAGTGATACTGTGGAGGGCTCGAGGCGCTTTCCGTGCGTGCGATAGCCTTGTCACCATCAAGGCTTCGGCTGACGATGTGCGCCCGCAGGCCTGGGAATCCGCGATCAAGCCCCGCCTGATCTTCCTTTTCCTTTTCGTCGAAGTAGACCAGCACAGGTTCGTCAGCCATATACGCCACACCGATCAGACGGTCGGTGCCATCCTCGAACATCGCGCGGCTGACATCATATTTCTCGTGAGAGAATACGGTCCCGACGACTTCCGATTTCACCATGTCGAACTTGTAGAGGGCCGTACGTCCGTGTTCGTTGAGATCGTTGATCAGGATGACGTTGGGGTCTTCTGTAAAGCCGACAATGCCAAATGCATCGCCTGCGAGGTCGCGCGGGTCGAAGGTTGCCACGGTCTTGAAGTCTTCGGCCTCGGATGCTCGGAAGATGAGGCGCAACTTCGGCTTGAGATAGCTGCCCATGCCTCGCTCAAAGCCATAACCCAGTCTGACGGCGCCGGCCGCGTCCTGCCGCCAGTTGTGGATGCCGGCCCGATAACGCATCACCTTGTAGCCAGTTACGCGCGGTCCCAGGGAAAATCCATAGATCGTCGGTAGACCCGGGTCTTCGCGGTTCAGTGCGACGAGGACCTGATCACCCTTGAGGGGCAGCCTGCTGACGAGCCCGTCCTGAAACTGGGGGTTGAAGGGCGGCACATCGCGAGCTCCGAAGAGCTTGAACCGCAACAGGTTTTCAAGCGCGCCCGATTCGATATCGAAGAATGCAAGTCGGGTCTCCAACGTGTCGTACCCATATCGTTGCGCCGGAAACGCCGAACTGACGAGAATATGCTGGTTCGTCGCCCATTCGACCCAGCGGGGCTGGTAGTCCCCGAACATCGCGGCCTTGATGTCCTTGGAGCCGTCGGTCGGTACGGCCACCAGGGCCGGTTCGCCATTGATCGACATCACCGCCGCGTAATGGGCGCCATCCGGCGACAGGGTGACCGAGGTCGAATCGCTCGGTCCGCCGATCATGGGCAGCTTCGCGAACAGTTCGACGGGGAGGGGCTCCTGGGCGCGAGCGCCTGGTATCAGCAAGAACAAGCTGAGGCAAACGGGCGCAATAATCCGTGAAAGCATGACTTCCAACATTCCCGAACGGATGAACGCATCGCTTTCTTCGAGAGATAGACGCTAGCACGGGCGAATCTCGGTGAGAAGCCGGGAGACCTTGGGGTTGTGGCGGCCGGTCCTCGAACCCACGTGGGGGCGCGCGGGTTCGTTGTCTGACATGCCGTCACGCGCCGGAACAGGTCGGGGTAACCGCGGGGAGAGGTTTCTAGTCCAGGGTGTCGCGGAAAGAATTCTTCGGGTAGGCGCCCAGCACCTTCACCGTGGTCGAGAAGAACCTGAGTTCCTCCATGGCCAACTGGACCGCCCGGTCCTCGGGGTGGCCCTCGATGTCGGCATAGAACATGGTGGCCTTGAAGCTGCCCTCGAGCTGGTAGCTTTCCAGCTTGGTCATGTTGACGCCGTTGGTGGCGAAGCCGCCGAGGCTCTTGTAGAGCGCCGCCGGCACGTTGCGCACCTGGAACACGAAGCTCGTCATGGTCGGCGTTCCCGGCGCCGGCACCGCCGGCTCGCGCGACAGCATCACGAAGCGGGTGGTGTTGTGGCCGGCGTCCTCGGCCTCCTCCAGCAGGATGTCGAGGCCGTAGATTTCGGCGGCGAGCGACGAAGCCAGCGCACCCAGATGGCGGTCGCCGCGCTCGGCGATCATCTTCGCCGCGCCCGCCGTATCGGCATTGGCGACCGGCTTCAGGCCCAGCCCGCGCAGCCGCTCGCGGCACTGGCCCAGCGCCTGGACGTGGCTGTGCACCTCGCGCAGGTCGCCGATGGCGGCACCCTTCACGCCGAGCAGTTTGTGGTTCACCCGCTGGAAATGCTCGCCGACGATATGCAGGCCGGAATCCGGCAGCAGGTAGTGGTTGTCGGCGACGCGGCCGGCCAGCGAGTTCTCGATCGGGATCATCGCCAGCGCCGCGCGTCCGTCCGTCACCGCCTGATAGGCATCCTCGAAGGTGGCGCAGGGGAGCGGGGTCATGCCGGGCCGGGCGTTGCGGCACGACAGGTGCGAATAGGCGCCGGGCTCGCCCTGGAAGGCGATGGTGTCGGCGGGGCTCGTGCCTTCCCGGGTACTCACGTTCGGCTCGTTTCGTGCATTCCTCGGCCGCGTAAATGTGCGGACAGGTGGCCGGTTATACGGCTTGCAAAGGAACGGGGGAAGCGGCTAAATTCCGCGCAAATTTCGGACCTCAGGGGCCTGGAGCACGGCCTGAAGAAGAAGGGCGGAAACAGTGGACAGTTTTGAGTGGAACAAGATCGCTGGCGCGGTGCTGTTCGCGTTGCTCGTGGTGATGGGCATTCGCGAGGTCAACAGCATTGTCAATCACGAGCCGGAAGTGGCCGTGAAGGGCTGGCAGGTTCCCGGCGTCGAGGCAACCGAGACCGCCGGCGCCGAGGCGCCTAAGGAAGAGCCGCTGGCGGTGCTGCTGGCCAAGGGCAGCGCCGACAACGGCGCCAAGGTGTTCAAGAAGTGCATGGCCTGCCACACGATCGAGAAGGGCGGCGCCAACAAGGTCGGCCCGAATCTGTACAACACCGTCGGCAACCGTTTCGCCCACATGGAAGGCTTCGCCTATTCCGAGCCGGTCAAGGCCCATGGCGGCACCTGGGGCTATGAGGAGCTCGATCATTGGCTGACCAGCCCGCGCGCCTACATCGCGGGCAACAAGATGGGCTTCGCCGGCATCCCGGACGCCCAGGACCGCGCCGACGTGATCCTGTACATGCGCGCCAACGCCGAGAACGCGCCGCCGCTCCCGGCAGCGCCGGCCGAAGCGCCCGCGGCCGCCCCGGCCGAAGGTGCCGCTCCGGCTGAAGGGGCTGCTCCTGCGGATGGGGCCGCCCCGGCCGAGGGCGCCGCTCCGGCGGCTCCCGCCGCGCCCGCGCCGCACGGTTGATCATCAACGACACTCAGTCATCGAGGGGCCGCTTCGGCGGCCCTTTTTTTGCGCCCGGTGACGCGGGTGTTATATCTTGCGGGACGGGTTGGGACAGGGAGGCGACATACCGATGAAGAAAGTGATTCTTGCCACGGCGCTGTTTCTTGCCGCCATGGTCCCGGCGATGGCACAGCAGCCCGTGTCGACAAAAACCGTCAACGCCCTGTCGCTGATCGGCGAGCCCAGATACAAGTCCGGCTTCGACCATTTCGACTTCGTCAACCCGAACGCGCCGAAGGGGGGCACCGCCAGGCTCAGCGTCGCACCCGGCACCTTCGACAGCCTCAATCCCTATATCGTCGCGGGCACGCCGCCGCAGGGCATCGGCCTCGTGTTCGAGAGCCTGACCCAGGACAGCATCGGTGAACCGTCGACCGCCTATGGCCTGATCGCCGAGAGCATCACCGTGCCGTCGGACAATTCCTGGGTCGAGTACACGCTCAATCCGAAGGCGAAGTGGCATGACGGCAAGCCCATCACGCCCGAGGATGTGATCTTCTCGTTCAACACGCTGATGGAGAAAGGCACGCCATTCTGGGCGCAGTATTATCACAACGTGAAGAAGGCCGAGAAAACCGGGCCGCGCAAAGTGAAGTTCAGCTTCGACCAGGCCGGCAACCGCGAACTGCCGATGATCATGGGCCAGCTTCCCGTGCTGCCGAAGCACTACTGGCAGGGAAGGGCGTTCGACAAGGTCACCCAGGATCCGCCGCTGGGCAGCGGGCCGTACAGGATCTCCGAGGTGAAGCCGGGGCGCTCCATCACCTATGAGCGGGTCAAGGACTACTGGGGCGCCGACCTGCCGGTGAACAAGGGCTTCTACAACTTCGACCGCATCACCTACGAATTCTTTCAGGACGAGACCGTCGAGCTGGAGGCGCTGAAGACCTACAAGTTCGACTTCATCAGCGAGAACACCGCCAAGACCTGGGCTACCCAGTACACCCCGGAGAGCTTTCCGGCGCTCAAGGCTGGCCTGGTGAAAAAGGAGGAGCTGCGCCACCAGAACCCGACCGGTATGCAGGCCTTCGCCTTCAACATCCGCCGCGACGTGTTCAAGGACGTCCGCGTCCGCCAGGCGCTCGGCCTGGCGTTCGATTTCGAGTGGACCAACAGGAACATGTTCTACGGCCAGTACGCGAGGACAGAGAGCTTCTTCTCCAACTCGGACCTGGCCAGCAGCGGCCTGCCGTCGCCGGCCGAACTGGCGCTGCTCAACCCGCTCAAGGGCAAGATCCCGGCGTCGGTGTTCACCCAGCCTTTCAAGGCGCCCGCGACCGACGGCACCGGCAACAACCGCGACAATCTGCGTCAGGCGGTCGCGCTGCTGCAGCAGGCCGGCTATGAGATCAAGGGCAAGGCGCTGGTCAACAAGCAGACCGGCAAACCGCTGACGTTCGAGATCCTCAACGCCCAGCCGGCGTTCGAGCGGATCATGCTGCCCTATGTCGAGGCGCTGAAGCGGCTCGGCATCGACGCCAACATCCGCTCCGTCGATCCGGCGCAATACGAACAGAGGATGAAGGACTTCGACTTCGACATGACGGTCGAGACCTTCCCGCAGTCGGAATCGCCCGGCAACGAGCAGCGCGAATTCTGGAGCAGCGCCGCGTCCACGCGTACCGGCAGCCGCAACATCATCGGCATCCGCAACCCGGCGGTCGACGCGCTGATCGACAAGGTCATCTACGCGCCGGACCGTGCCGGTCTGGTCGCCGCGACGCGGGCGCTCGACCGGGTGCTGCTCAATAATTACTACGTCATCCCCATGTGGCACACCCGGGTTTTCCGCATCGCCTGGTGGGACAAGTTCGGCCGCCCCGCCAAGATGCCCGCACATCATCACGGCTTCCCGGTGATCTGGTGGCTCGATCCGGCCAAGGACGCCGCGCTCAAGGCGAAGATGAAGTGACGCACTTCGCGCGCGCAACATGCTGGCACCGCCCGCCGATGCCGTTATGATCGTGGCATGAGAGCCTTAGCCACTGCCGCGGTCGCGGCCTTCCTGTCCATCGGCAGCGTGTTTGCCAATCTTGCTGGCGGCGGCCCGGCCGAAGCAGCGCCGGTCCACGGTCTGTCGGCATTCGGCGCGCTCAAATACAAGCCGGATTTCAAGCACTTCGACTATGTGAACCCGCAGGCGCCCAAGGGCGGTTCCATGGCGCTGATGGGGTCGAGCGGCAAGACCACCTTCGATAGCCTGAACCCTTTCATCCTGGCGGGCACCGGCGCCGAGTTCATCGACAACGAGGACCCGCGCAGCCTGGTTTACGACTCCCTGATGGTGCGGGCCTATGACGAGCCCGACGCGGTCTATGGCCTGGTCGCTGAAAGCGCCGAGGTGGCGCCCGACCGGACCTGGGTGGTGTTCAATATCCGTAAGCAGGCCCGGTGGCACGACGGCACGCCGATCACCGCCGCCGACGTGGCCTTCACCTTCAAGGCGCTCAAGGAGAAGGGCCACCCGCGCTTTGCCGTTGTGCTCGCCGACGTGAAGGACGCCGTCGCCCTGTCGCCGTCGCAGGTGAAGTTCAGCTTCGACCCAAAGGGCGCGGTCCGCGACCTGCCGATGACCGTCGCCCAGTTGCCGATCCTGTCGAAGGCCTGGTACACGAAGCACGAGTTCACCAAGCCTTCGCTTGAGCCGCCCCTGACCAGTGGCCCTTACAGGATCGGCAAGGTCGTGCCGAACCGTTCGGTGAGCTACGAGCGAGTCAAGGATTACTGGGCGAAAGACCTGCCGGTCAGCGTCGGCCGGATGAACTTCGACACCATCCGGCTCGAATACTTCCAGGACCGCGCCATCGCCATGGAGGCGTTCCTGGCCGGCGCCTACGACTTCCGCGAGGAATTCACATCGAAGACCTGGGCCACCGAATACAAGGGCCCCGGCATCGACCGGAAATGGATCTTGCGCGATACGCTGAAGGACAACCGGCCGTCCGGCGCCCAGTTCTTCTTCATCAATCTGCGCCGCAACCAGTTCAAGGACGTGCGGGTGCGCGAGGCGCTCGACCTGGCGTTCGATTTCGAATGGACCAATCGGGCGATCTTCTACGGCGCCTACGGCCGCACCGGCAGCGTGTTCGAGAATTCGGAGCTCGCCTCGACCGGCATGCCCGGCCCTGCTGAAGTGGCGCTGCTCGAGCCGTATCGCAAGCAGTTGCTGCCCGAGGTGTTCGGCACCGCGTTCGAGCCGCCGAAGAGCGACGGCCAGGGTGGCAACCGCCAGAACCTGCGCAAGGCCGTGACCTTGCTCCAGCAGGCAGGCTACACCATGAAAGGCGGCATCCTGACCGGCAAGGACGGCAAACCGCTCACCGTGGAGTTGCTGAACTACGAGCCCGGCTTCGAGCGGGTGCTTCTGCCCTATATCGAGAGCCTGAAGCGGATCGGCGTGCAGGCCAGCCTGCGCACCGTCGACCCGGCCCAGTACGAGCAGCGGGTCAAGGACTTCGACTTCGACCTGACCATGGAGCGCATCGCCTGGCCGAACACCCCGGGCGTGGAGCAGCGTGCCTATTGGTCGTCGGCTGCCGCCGACTTGAAGGGCAGCTTCAACCTGGCCGGCATCAAGAATCCGGTGGTCGATGCCATGATCAAGGCGATCCTGGACGCGCGCGACCGGCCGGCGCTGATCGCCGCCGCGCGGGCGCTCGACCGGGTGATCATGTTCAACCACTACATGGTGCCGCAGTACTACAAGGGCAGCCACACCATCGCCTGGTGGGACAAGTTCGGACGGCCGAAGGTCAAGCCCCCATTCGAGCGGGGCGTGCAGGACCTCTGGTGGTTCGACCCGGCCAGGGCCAAGGCGCTGACCGCCGCGCGGGGACGCTGATGGCCGCCTATATCCTGCGCCGCCTGCTGCTGATCATCCCGACCCTGCTCGGCATCCTGGTCATCAACTTCGCCATCGTGCAGGTGGCGCCGGGCGGTCCGGTGGAGCAGATGATCGCCCAGATCACCGGCACCGACGCAGGCTCGACCGCGCGCCTGGGCGGCGGCACCGGCGGCGACATGGGCTCGGCCGCGCGCCAGGCCGACGTGGCCGGGCAGGGCGCGGGCGCCGACGTGAAGTACCGCGGCGCGCAGGGGCTCGATCCGGCGCTGATCGCCCGTATCGAGAAGCAGTTCGGCTTCGACAAGCCGGCCCATGAGCGCTTCTTCATCATGGTGCGCGACTACGCGACCTTCAATTTCGGCGAGAGCTTCTTCAAGGGCAGGCCGGTGCTCGACCTGATCCTGGAAAAGCTGCCGGTGTCCATCACCTTGGGCCTGTGGACCACGCTGATCGTCTACCTGGTGTCGATCCCGCTCGGCATCCGCAAGGCGGTGCGCGACGGCACCCGCTTCGACACCTGGACCAGCGCCGCCATCATCGTCGGCTACGCCATCCCCGGCTTCCTGTTCGCGGTGCTGCTGATCGTGTTGTTCGCGGGCGGCTCCTATTGGGACATCTTCCCGTTGCGCGGACTGACGTCGGACAACTGGGACCAGCTGACCTGGTTCGGCAAGACGCTCGATTATCTCTGGCACATCTGCCTGCCGGTGCTCGCCATGACCATCGGCGGCTTCGCCAGCCTGACCATGCTGACCAAGAACTCGTTCCTCGACGAGATCAACAAGCAGTATGTCATGACCGCCCGTGCCAAGGGCCTGACCGAGCACCGGGTGCTCTACGGCCACGTGTTCCGCAACGCCATGCTGATCGTCATCGCCGGCTTCCCGGGCCTGTTCGTCTCGATCCTGTTCGCCAACTCACTGCTGATCGAATACATCTTCTCGCTCGACGGTCTGGGCCTGCTGACCTTCGAGGCGCTGATCCAGCGCGACTATCCGATCATGTTCGGCTCGCTCTACGTCTTCACCCTGATCGGCCTGATCGTGAAGCTGATCGGCGACCTGACCTATGTGTGGGTCGACCCGCGCATCGACTTCGCCACGCGGGACGTCGGATGACCGCACAGCCCGCCGCCCGCCGCTTCCTGTTGTGGAAGATGACCCCGCTGAACGAGCGCCGTTGGACCGTGTTCAAGCGCAACCGTCGCGGCTACTGGTCGCTGTGGATATTCGGCGTGCTGTTCGTCCTGTCGCTGTTCGCCGAGTTCATCGCCAACGAGCGGCCGCTGGTGCTCGAGTACAAGAACGAGCTCTATTTTCCGGTGGTGAAGGATTACCCGGAAACGGAGTTCGGCGGCTTCTTCGAGACGCCGACGGATTACCGCGATCCCTATGTCCAGAACCTGATCAAGGAAACCGGCGGCTGGATCGTCTGGCCGCTGATCCCCTACAGCGAGAACACCATCAACCGGAATATCCCGGTGCCGGCGCCCGCGCCGCCCAGCTGGGACAATCCGCTGGGCACCGACGACCAGGCGCGCGACGTAGCGGCGCGGGTGATCTACGGCTTTCGCATCTCGGTGCTGTTCGGCCTGCTGCTCACCGTGTTCTCGTCGATCATCGGCGTCTGGGCGGGCGCCATGCAGGGCTATTTCGGCGGCAAGGTCGACCTGGCCGGCCAGCGGTTCATCGAGATATGGGGCGGCCTGCCCGAGCTGTTCATGCTGATCATCCTGGCCAGCATCGTCACCCCTAATTTCTGGTGGCTGCTGGGCATCATGGTGCTGTTCCGGTGGACCAGCCTGGTGGACGTGGTGCGCGCCGAGTTCCTGCGCGCCCGCAACTTCGACTATGTCCGCGCCGCCCGCGCGCTTGGCCTCGGTGACGGCCGGATCATGGTCAAGCATGTGCTGCCCAACGCCATGGTGGCGACCCTCACCTTCATGCCGTTCATCCTCAACGGCTCGATCACCACGCTGACAGCCCTCGACTTCCTGGGTTTCGGCCTGCCGCCGGGCTCTGCCTCGCTGGGCGAGCTGTTGAAGCAGGGCAAGAACAACCTCCAGGCGCCGTGGCTCGGCATCTCGGCCTTCCTGGTGCTCGCCCTCATGCTGAGCCTGCTGATCTTCATCGGCGAGGCGGTGCGCGACGCATTCGATCCGCGCAAGACCGTGGGCGGGCGCAAATGAGCCTGCTCGAGGTGACCAATCTGTCGGTGCACTTCCGGGCCGAGGACCGGATCGTCGAGGCGGTGCGCGGCGTCTCGTTCTCGATCGGCAAGGGCGAGACCCTGGCCCTGGTGGGCGAATCCGGCTCGGGAAAGTCGGTCAGCGCGCTGTCGGTGCTGCAGTTGCTGCCCTATCCGACGGCGTTCCATCCGACGGGCTCGATCACCTTCGAGGGGCGCGAACTCGTTGGCGCCGACGAACAGACGCTGCGGTCGATCCGCGGCAACCGCATCTCCATGGTGTTCCAGGAACCGCTGACCTCGCTCAACCCGCTGCACACGGTCGAGCGGCAGATCGGCGAGGTGCTGGCGATCCACAAGGGCATGCGCGGCGCGCAGGCCCGCGCCCGCATCGTCGAGCTGCTCAACCTCGTCGGGCTCGGCAACGTCACCCAGCGGCTCAAGGCCTATCCGCACGAGCTGTCCGGCGGCCAACGGCAGCGGGTGATGATCGCCATGGCGCTCGCCAACGAGCCGGACCTGCTGATCGCCGACGAGCCGACCACGGCGCTCGACGTCACCATCCAGGCCCAGATCCTGGCGCTGCTGCGCGACCTGCAGCAGCGCATGGGCATGGCGATCCTGATGATCACCCACGACCTCGGCATCGTCGAAAAATTCACCGACCGGGTCTGCGTCATGACCGGCGGCGAGATCGTCGAGAGCGGCCCGTCTAAGGCGTTGTTCGCCGATCCCCAGCATCCCTATACCCGGAAACTGCTTGCGTCCGCGCCGCGTGGGCGGCCCGCGCCCAAGCCGGATAACCTGCCGGTGCTGGTCGAGACCGACCATCTGAAGGTGTATTTCCCGATCAAGGGCGGCCTGCTGCGCAAGACTATCGACAACGTGAAGGCGGTCGACGACGTCACCATCTCGGTCCGGTCCGGCACCACGCTCGGCGTCGTCGGCGAATCCGGCTCGGGCAAGACCACGCTGGGTCTCGCCATCCTGCGGCTGATCTCCAGCGATGGGCCGATCCGCTTCGCCGGCCAGGACGTGGCGGGACGCTCGTTCGACGACATGCGCCCGCTGCGGCGCGAGATGCAGATCGTCTTCCAGGATCCGTTCGGCTCGCTCAGCCCGCGGCTGTCCGTCGCCCAGATCATCGAGGAAGGCCTGACCATCCACGAGAAGCAGCTGACCGAGGCCGAGCGCGACGGGCGCGTGGTCGAGGTGATGGGCGAGGTCGGCCTCGACCCGGACATGCGCAACCGCTATCCCCACGAATTCTCCGGCGGCCAGCGCCAGCGCATCTCGATTGCCCGGGCCCTGGTGCTCAAGCCGCGCTTCCTGGTGCTGGACGAGCCGACCTCGGCGCTCGACATGTCGGTGCAGGCCCAGATCGTCGATCTGCTGCGCGATTTGCAGGCGCGCCACGACCTCACCTACATGTTCATCAGCCACGATCTGCGTGTCGTGCGCGCCCTGTCCGACCAGGTGCTGGTGCTCAAGGACGGCAAGGTGGTCGAGCACGGCCCCGCCGACCGCATTTTCGATCATCCGGAAACCGACTACACCAAGGCGCTGATGGCCGCCGCCTTCAACCTGGAGGTGGCGCACGCCGAGGCGGTGGGGACCTGACGAACCGCAGCCCTAGACCAGCCGCCGGATCGCCGTGATCGGGGTCGGGTTCTTCTTGGCGATCTCGGCGACCACGTAGCGCAGCGGGTGCGGCGAGACCATCATGTCCCAGGCGTTGGCGTGGAGCAGCACGCCGTCGTCGATCACCAGGCCCACATGACCGGGAAAGAACACCAGGTCGCCGCGCCGGGCGAGGCGCGCGTCGGGCTCGACGGGCTCGCCCAGGCCGGCCGCCTGCATGTCGCTGTCGCGCGGGCAATTGAGGATGCCGGCGAAGCGCAGCGAGGTCTGCACCAGGCCCGAGCAGTCCAGGCCCATGCTGGTGTTGCCGCCCCACAGATAGGGCACGCCGATGAAGCGGATGGCGGTGGTCAGGTAATCGGATTCAACCTCGTCCACCGGCTTCAGATGGCCGGTGAACACCCAGCCGCCGCCATCGATGGCGGTGAACTCGCCTTCTTCTCCGGTGGCGGCGACGGTCACGCCCAGGCTGGCGGCGCCCAGGACAGGGGATTTCAGATCGGGCTGGCGGTAGATGAAGGTGCGCAGCGCGGCCACCTTGTGGGTCGGCTCCGGGCCGGGCTCGCCCAAGGCCACGCTCGGCATATAGCCGACGTAGCCGTCGGCGGCGAGCTGGCACCACGACCAGCCGCCCTTTTCCTCATAGACCGTGACGGCTTCCCCCATCAGCGCTTCGGTCAGCCGGCCGGTAGCAGTGTCGGGCAGTTTGTGCAGCGGCGCATAGGGCAGCCGCACCTGCTTCGGCACGCCCTTGGCGTAGCTGGCGACCTTGACCACTGCGCGCAGATAATCGGCGGCCAGGTCCTCGCGGGCCGGCGTGATACGTGGATCGCCCTTCACGGCCAAGGCCGCGTCAGGCGTCGCAGCCCGCCGTGACGATGATGTCCGAGAGCTGGCCCAGATAGTTGGCGCCGCGCGGCGTCCGCTCGATCAGCACGTTCCGCTTGTCCGTCATGTCGCGCCGGCGTTTCAGCAGGCCCAGCCTGCCGAGCGTATCCAGCGCCCGCGTCACCACCGGCTTGGTGATATCCAGCTCGGCGGCGAGACCGCGCACCGTGTGCGGACCGGGATTGAGATAGACGGTAAGCAGGATCGCCATCTGACGCGAGGTCAGATCGTGCGTTTCCTCGCCGCGGACCAGCGTGCTTACGGTGTTCAGCCAAAGGCTCAGTGCCTGGGGATTTGTCAGTTGCAACGTCATAGAAAGAGTATCGGTTTCCGGTCATTGATTACAAGCGCCCCCCAACAAATTTAGCTCTCAAACCGCGTCCGTATCATGTCGAAAATGGCGCGCATGGCCATCGCCTCACCGCCGATCGGCCGACCTGCGCGCTTCTCCGGATTCCACGCATAGATATCCAGATGGATCCACCGCTCGGGCCGCGAAACGAACCGCTTCAGGAACAGCGCGGCCACGACCGCGCCGGCGAAAGGCCCGCCATCATTACGTAAATCGGCGATATTGCTTTTCAGGTTGTCGGCGTAGGCAGGCCAAAGCGGCAGCCGCCAGACCGGGTCGGCGGTCGCTGTCGCGGAAGCCGCGAATGCCGCCGCCAGATCCTCGCCATCGGTGAAATAAGGCGGCAGCTCGGGGCCGAGAGCCGAGCGTGCGGCACCCGTCAGGGTTGCAAAATCGACGATCAACTCGGGCGATTCTTCGCTGGCGAGCGACAGGGCGTCGGCCAGGATCAGTCTGCCTTCGGCGTCGGTGTTGCCGATTTCGACGGTCAGGCCCTTGTGGGTGTCGATGACGTCGCTGGGACGGAAGGCGGTGCCGGAAACGCTGTTCTCCACCGCCGCCACCAGCACCCGCAGGCGGACCGGCAGCTTGAGCGAGACGATCATGTGCGCCAGGCCCAGGACGTGGGCCGCGCCGCCCATGTCCTTCTTCATCAGCGCCATGCCCGAGCTGGGCTTCAGGTCGTAGCCGCCGGTGTCGAAGCAGACGCCCTTGCCGACCAGCGTCACCTTGGGATGGGACGGATCGCCCCAGCGCAGGTCGATCAGTCGGGGCGCTCGCTCGCTGCCCTTGCCGACCGCATGGATCGCCGGGAAGTTGGCGTCGATCAGGTCTTCGCCGATGACGCTGGTCGCCTCGGCGCCAAGGCGCGCGGCCAGGTCGAACGCCTCGCGCTCCAGTTCCGCCGGGCCCATGTCGTTGGGCGGCGTGTTGATCAGGTCGCGCACCAGGAAGGTGGCGCGGGCCGCCGCCTCCACATAGGCGCGGTCGCAGCCGTTCGGGATCGACAGGTGCGGATGCGGCCTGGGCGCCTCGCTGTCCGACAGCTTGTAGCGCTCGAACCGGTAGGTGCCGAGCGCCCAGCCCAGCGCCGCCGTGGTGGCGAACGCCGCGTCGGGCACGCCGTCGAAGGCATAATTGCCGCTTGGCAGCGTCGCCGGCAGGGCGACAAACGTCCAGGGTGACAGCGCCTCGCCATTCTTGCCGAGGCCCAGCAGCACCCGGCCCACGCCGCCATCTTCGCCCGGGAGCGAGACGATCTGTGCCTTTCTCGCCTTGAAGCCCTGCAGGTCGGCCCATTTGCGGACAGGTGCCGGCTGGCCGTCCAGCCAGCCCGGCAACGCGGCCTCGGTCAGCGCGGTGATGGCGATGGTGTCGTCGGAACGGCTGTCGGTGAGGAAATCGAACACGGGCGTCTCTGCCAAGAGGAATGGTCGATCCCGTATGTAATGCACCGGCCGCGACTGGCCAAGCGCGCAGCCAAGTGTCCAAATATTGAGCGCGTGTGGAATATGATTAAAAAGTGCCCAATTCCTGCCCATGGATTGGCCGAAGTGGCCGACATGCACCGTCGCGCGGATGCGAAAGCCCGCGTTTGTGCCGCTGGCACGGGAGTTGCTTATTACATGGCATAGGGCGGCTAGGGTTCCGGCGCGGATGTTCCGCGCGACTGGTCCGAGAGCCGCCGCTCGTCCGGTGAACAGCGGCCGAGTACACGGCGGGACAAAAGCCCGGGAGGTCACCATGATGCTAGGATTGGCATCATACCTGCGGCCTCGCCAATCCTCGGATCAGCACTCGTTTTGGAGGATTGGGACTATGCAGAAAACGTTTGGGCAGAAAGCATCAAAACTCGTCGCCGCGCTTGCCATCGCCGCCATGACGCTGACCGCGTTCGCCGCGCCGGCGAGCGCCGCCAAGAAGACCGAATTCAAGTTCGCGTGGTCGATCTATGCCGGCTGGATGCCGTGGGGCTGGGCCGCCGACAACGGCATCGTCAAGAAGTGGGCCGACAAATACGGCATCAAGATCGATGTGGTGCAGTTCAACGACTACGTGGAATCGATCAACCAGTACACCGCCGGCGCCTATGACGGCGTGGTCGCCACCAACATGGACACGCTCGCCATCCCGTCGGTCGGCGGTGTCGACACCACGGCGCTGATCGTCGGCGACTTCTCCAACGGCAACGACGCGATCATCCTGAAGGGCAAGACCAAGCTGCCCGACCTCGTCGGCCAGAAGGTCAATCTGGTCGAGCTGTCCGTGTCCCACTACCTGATGGCCCGCGCGCTGCAGTCGATCGGCAAGACCGAGAAGGACGTCACCGTGGTCAACACCTCGGACGCCGACATGGTCGCCGCCTGGAAGACCAAGGACGTCACCTCGGTGGTCACCTGGAACCCGCTGGTCGCCGAGATCCTCGCCGACAAGAACGCCCACAAGGTTTTCGATTCCAGCCAGATCCCCGGCGAGATCATGGACCTGTCGGTGGTCAACACCCAGACGCTGAAGGACAATCCCAATTTCGGCCGCGCGCTGGCGGGCGCCTGGTACGAGACCATGAAGATCATGAGCTCGGACACGCCCGAGGGTAAGGCCGCCCGCGAGGCCATGGGCAAGGCGTCCGGCACCGACCTGGC
>CAMBYA010000002.1 GCA_945872035.1 Rhizobium sp. Q54 | reverse complement strand
AACGCCTGTGCGCGTCCCGCATGGACGCTCCTCGCCTCGACACAGACCCCGGAACAAGTCCGGGGTGACAATCAGGGTGGGGCGGGGGTCGGGCTAGAATATCGGCCCGATGATCCCCAGCTGCGCGGCCTTCGCCACCGCCTGGGTGCGCGTCACCGCGTTCAGCTTCTGGGAGGCGTTTTCGATGTGGAAGCGGGCGGTCGAGGGCGAGAACGCCAGGATGACCGCGATTTCCTGATCGGTCTTGCCGCGTGCGGCCCAGGTCAGGCATTCGATCTCGCGGCTGGTCAGATAGATGAACGCGGTCTCCGGCGCACGGATGCCGCGGGCGGCGTCGGCGATCTGCATGAACTGCAGTGCTGCGAGCAGCAGCGTGCGGCGGTGCTCGCGCCAGATCGGCTCGATGTCCAGCGCCGGATCGCGGCTCAGCCAGGAGACCGACCCCACCCGCCCGCGAGACAGGTGCGTCGGCACGATGATGGCGCCGTGGATGCCCTGGCTGACCTGCCAGTCCAGCACCTTTCGCTGGATCGGCTCCAGCGCCTGCTCCTGCGGGAACGGATGGTTCGCCTGCCAGAAAAACGGCAGATGCTGGAACCGGCAGGCGTGCGTCGTCGGGCTGATCAGCGTGTAGTTCTGATCGACCCACTCGTCGATCGCGGCCTTGTCCCAGCCGAACAGCTCGGCGAGGCGGTTGCCGGCCTCGTCGGTCAGCGGTACGGTCGTCGAGATGTCGTCGAGCGCCGCGACCAGCGGAATGCCGATCAGTTCGCCGATGCGCCGCAGCAGACCGACGCCGTCGGCAAGCCGGGTCGCGCGCTCCAGCGCGTCGAGGCATGCATTGACGTCGTTCTGATCCATCCGCGCCCGGCGCTCCCCAACCTGTCGATTCTGAGAGGTAGACGTTACAGGCCCGCGCGCCCAAACTCCACGCCATCGGGAACACGGGGAAGCGTACCGAAATGAACAAGCCTGAGCAGTTCAGCCTGCTGGACCCTGCCGTGCAGCAGTGTCCTTTCGGCTATTACAAGGTGCTCCGCGAGGCGGCGCCGGTCTACCTGATGCCGGAGACCGGCATGTACATCGTCACGTCCTATGACCTGCTGATGGAGGTGATGAAGAACAACCGGGTCTACTCGAACCTGGCGCCCTCCGGCCGCCGCGCCGGCCTGTACTGCGAGGAGGCCGAAAAGATCATCAATGAGAAGGGCTATGGCCGGTTCATGCCGACCATCGTCAACAACGACCAGCCCGGTCACACGGTCTATCGCGGCCTGGTCAACGACGCGTTCCGCGCCGGCCGCATCCGCCAGATGGAAGCCTACATCACCGAGGTGGTGACCCAGCTCGTCGAGAAATTCGCCGGCAAGGGCCAATGCGACGCCGTCGCCGACCTGGCTGTACCGGTGCCCATGTATGTCATCGCCGACCAGCTCGGCGTGCCGCGCGAGGACTTCCAGAAGTTCAAGGAATGGTCCGACGCGTGGGTGATAGGCCTCGGCATGAAGGTGCCGGACGCGGTACTGATCGACGCCGCCGAGAAGGTCGTCGAGATGCAGCACTACATGATCGCCCGCATGGCCGAGCGCCGCGTCGAGCCGCGCGACGACATCATGAGCGATCTCGTCCAGGCCACCTACAATGGCGAGCGGCCGCTGACCGACAGGGAAGTGCTGTCGATCGTCGAGCAGATTCTGGTGGCCGGCAACGAGACCACCACCAATGGCATCGCCAACGGCCTGCAGCAGCTTGCCGAAGATCAGGAATTGCAGGCGCGGCTGCGCGCCAACCCGGAACTTCTCCCCCGGTTCGTAGAAGAGATCCTGAGGGTAGAATCACCGGTTCAGGGACTGTTCCGCTATGTGCTCGAGGACACCGAACTCGGCGGCGTGCGCATCCCGAAGGGCGCGACGGTGATGATCCGCTATGCCGCCGGCAACCGGGACGAGGCCAAGTTCGACCATCCCGAGGTGTTCGACCTGGACCGCAAGAACAACGGCGCCCACATCGCGTTCGGCTCGGGCATCCACCACTGCGTCGGCTCCCAGCTGGCCCGCGCCGAGATGCTGGTCAGCTTCCGCGCTTTCCTCGACCGGTTCAGCCGCTTCGACCTGGCGGTGCCGTCTTCCGAAATCCACTACCACCCCAGCTTCGCGCTGCGGGGGCCGACGAAACTGCCGCTTCGGCTGACGCCGAAAGCTGGTTGAGACCGCCGAATCCGTGTAAAAGATGCACCAGCGCATAAAATGCCCAGCCAGGAGACCATGACATGCTGACGCAAGAGCAGATCCGGGATATCCGCCAGCAGATCGACTTCGAGTTCAAGCGCAAGTCGCCGCCGGAAGGCTTCCCCAAGTTCCCCGACCTGCCTGCCGGCCGCTATAACGACGAAGAGTTCTTCGAACTGGAGAACAAGCACTACTGGAGCAAGGTCTGGATGCTGGCCGGCACCCTCGACGAGATTCCCGAAGTCGGCAACTACATGCTGTGGGATATCGCGCGCCAGCCGATCGTCATCGTGCACGGCAAGGATGGCGTCGTCCGCTCGTTCTACAACACCTGCCGCCACCGCGGCGCACCGGTGGTCACCGAGAAATACGGCACCGCCGAGCACGGGCTGGTCTGCGGCTATCACGGCTGGGTCTACAGCCACGAGGGTGATCTGGTCGGCATGCGCGACAAGCGCGACTTCGTCGATTTCGACATGGAGTGCCGCAGCCTCTATCCGGTGAAGACCGAGATGTTCGGCAAGCTGATCTTCGTCAACTTCAACGAGGATGCGCCGTCCCTGCGCGACTACATGGGCCCGATCTACGACGAACTGCAGGAGTTCCAGTTCCAGAACCTGCGCCTGGTCGACCACTATGTGTGGGACCTGCACTGCAACTGGAAGATCGCCATGGAAGCCAACATGGAGGTCTATCACGTGAAGTCGATCCACCCGCAGACGGTGGACCCGAGCCTGGACTATCGCGGCAACGTCAACACGCTCTACCCGCACGGCCACTCGCGCATGGTGGCGCCGAACCGGGTCGCCAACCGCAAGTCGGGCTACGCCCAGGCGGGGACCGACCTGCGGGAGATCGAGACGGTAGGCGAGATCGGCCGCACCTGCACCCAGTCCTACCACATCGAGCCCAACTGGGTCTCGCCGCTGGGTCCGGTCCTGTTCCCGGTGCTGCATTTCTGGCCGGTGAACATTCGCGAGACCAAGTACGAGATCCGCTGGTTCGCCGCCGATTGGGGCACGGGTCCGGTTCCGGAGATCTTCCGCAAGCAGATCGAGTACTTCAACGTGGTGATCACCGAGGACACCCAGTTCGGTGACGCCATCCAGAAGTCGGTGGACTCATACGCCTTCAAGGGCGTGCCGCTGTGCTACCAGGAGGCGCGCATCTACCACATGCACCAGAACATCGACAAGGTCATCGGCGCCAACATCGTGCCGGCGCATCTGCGCGCCGAGCCGGTGATCGGCGAGGAGTGGATCCACCCCAACGACACCTCCGAGCGCCTGCGCCAGCAGGAGGCGATGGCGGCCGAGTAAGTCGACGGGTTAAGCTTGGACGGGCGGCGGAGCGATCCGCCGCCCGTACTCTCGTCTGGTCTTTAGTGACGATCTCTTTCCGCTGCCGGATGAAGGATCCATAAGCGGGATGATCCTTTGGGGAGAATGAACCATGAGCCTGATCCGCTATCCCATCCAGCAATACGCCTATGTGGTCGACGACATCGAGGCGGCGTGCATGCGCTGGGTCGATCTGGTCGGCGCGGGACCCTTCTTCCTGATGCCGCATCACAAGTCGCGCGACACCGTCTACCGCGGCAAGCCGTGCGACGTCGACGTGTCCTACGCCTTCGGCCAGGCAGGACCGGCGCATATCCAGCTCATCCAGGTCCACAACGATGAACCATCCTGCTACGGCGACATGTACAAGCGCGGCGAGCAGGGCTTCCACCACTTTGCCATCCTGGTGCCCGACATCGAGGAGGAGAAGAAGCGGTTCGAGAAGGCCGGCTGCGAATCGGTGACCGAGCTGTTCTCGTCGGCGCGCGTCGCCTACATGGACGCCCGCCATCTGTTCGGCTGTTTCGTCGAACTCTATCAGGACAATCCGCAGGTGCGCGCGTCGTTCCAGGAATGGAAGGACCTGCACGAGGCCTGGGACGGCAAGACCGACCCGATCCGCGTCCGCCACTGGACTCCGCCGACGGAGTAGCGGCCGTAAGCCACCGGCGCGATCATGCCGGCGGCAAGGTTAAGGCTTTTTTCCGTCACCGCATCCCGGCACTATCTCGACCACGTAGCAAACTCGAGGCGGGGGAACGATGACACAATCCAGGCGCGGAGCGCTCGACGGCGTTCGGGTGATCGACATGTCGACCGTGTTGCTCGGTCCCTATGCGGGCCAGATTCTCGGCGATCTGGGCGCCGACGTGATCCGGGTGGAATCGCCCAAGGCCGACATGACCCGCTGGGCGGGGCCGTCGGCCCATCCCGGCTTCTCGCCGATCTTCATGAACTGCAACCGCAACAAGCGGTCGCTATGCCTCGACCTGAAGAAGGACGGTGCGCTGGAGGCGCTCGTCGAGCTTATCAGGACCGCCGACGTGTTCCTGCACAATGTCAGGCTGGAGGCCATCGAGCGCCTCGGCCTGGGCTACGAGGCCGTGCGCGCCATCAAGCCGGACATTGTCTATGTCCACTGCGTGGGCTTCGGCAGCGAGGGCGCCTTCGCCGGCAGGCCGGCCTATGACGATCTGGTCCAGGCGGCATCGAGCGCGGTCAGCCTCAACCGGCTGATCGACCCGGACGAGGAGCCGCGCTACATCGCCACCCTGGCCGCCGACAAGACCACCGGCCTGCACGCGGCCTACGCCACCATGGCCGCGCTGTTCCACCGCGAGCGGACCGGCGAGGGCCAGTTCGTCGAGGTGCCCATGCTGGAGAGCTTCGCCTCGTTCCTGATGATCGAGCACATGAATGGCCACACCTGGGAACCTCCGCAGGGCGACTACGGCTATCACCGCATCATCAACATCAACCGCAAACCCTACCGGACGAAGGACGGCTATATCTGCATCATGCCCTATTCGACGGATCAGTGGCGCCAGGCTCTGCGCCTCGGCGGCATCCCGATCACCGACGACGACCCGCGGCTGCAGACCATGGGCGGCCTCGCCCGCCACTTCCGCGAGCTTTACGGCCTTCTGTGCGAGGTCACGTCAACCCGCACCAGCGACGAGTGGATGACCCTGCTGACCGAGCAGGACATCCCGGTGATGCGGGTCAACCGGGTCGAGGACCTGAAGACCGAGGAGCATCTGTCCAGCGTCGGCTTCTTCGAGGAACGCGAGCATCCCACTGAAGGCGTCTGGCGCTCCATGCGCCAGCCGGTGAAGTTCGCGCAAACGCCCGCGTCGGTCCGCCGCGACCCGCCGGGCCTTGGCGAGCACAACAGGGAAGTGCTGCTGGAAGCGGGGCTGAGCGCCGAGACGGTCAGCGCGCTGGAAGCATCAGGCGCGCTGCACAGCCGGTTGCCGAAGGATTAGGAGTCCCAGACCACGCGGTTCTCGTCGACGAACATGGCGCGGGTCGCGCCTCGGTCGATGAAATTCTCGACGGTACGGTCGGCGGGCGCGTCGGCGTCATGTTCCTGGGCGGCGCTGTCGGCCCACCATAATTCCTCGACGCCGTCGTAGAGCGGCTCCGTGCCGACATAGGCTTCGCCGACGACCGGCGACTTCACCCAGCGCTGCAGCCTGGCGCCGCCGCTGAACACGGGCTTGTCCCGTGCCAGCCAGAATTCGAGGAACGCGGCGTGACTCACCCTCGGGTTGCGCTTCAGGAAGAACAGCACCTTAACCGGCCTTGCGTCCCTGGCGAGCTTCGGGCCTTCGATCATCACCTTCTCGTGCACCAGCACGCCGTCCGAGCGCACCCGCATGAAGGCGGGCTCGTCGATGAAGGCGCCGGTCATGTATTCTGGCATGGTGGTCAGGCGCCGCGCGGAATCCAGCGAGTCGAGCCACACCTCGGGGCAACCGTCCGACGGCGGTTGGAAGCCCGGATAGGCCTTTGGCGCCCGGTGGTTCTGGACGTAGCGCCGCATCACCGGCACCAGCTTCACCGCGTGGTCGGCGTGCGGGCCGCGCCAGTGGGCGTGGAACTGTTCCTGGTTGATGTCGCCGCGCTTGTGCAGCATGCCGAAGCTCTTGATCATCGTCATCCCCTGTCTCGCGCCTTGTCCGGGACGCGTTTCGCCGAACTGTAACAGGCACCTTCCCGAGCGCAACGCGCTTTCGGCTTGGCAATCCGGAAACCTCTTGTCAAACTTGTTACCGGGGAGAAATATCGATGCCGAACACGGATGCCGCCGCGCCCGAGGGCCGGAAACTCAGCAAGAAGACCATCTTCTTCTACGGCCTCACCGACATGCCGGTGATGATGGCGCTGATCCCGCTGGCCGTCTTCCTGCCGAATTTCTACACCAGCGACCTGAAGCTCGACCTGGTGATGGTGGCCAACGTGCTGCTGATCACCCGGCTGCTCGACCTGCTGGTCGATCCGATGATCGGCTGGCTGAGCGACCGGAGCCAGTCGCGCTGGGGACGGCGGCGGCCGTGGATTCTGGCGTCGGCGCCGATCCTCGCCATTTCGTTCTACATGCTGTTCCTGCCGCCGCCGGACGCGACCATCTGGTACCTGGCCGGCTGGATCATGCTGATGTGGATCGGCTGGTCCATGCTGCTGATCCCTTACTACGCCTGGGCGGCCGAACTGTCGGAGGACTTCCACGAACGGTCGGTCATCACCGGCTGGCGCTCCATGGCGGGCGTCATCGGCCAGTTTCTCGCACAGGCGCTGCCGGTGTTCGCGCTGCTCGTCTTTGGTTACGGCGGCACCGGCGAGGCCCTGAAGCTTGTCGGCATCATGGTGGTGGTGCTGGTGCCGGTCTGCATCCTGCTGACAGTCACCAATGTGCCCGAGAAGCAGAACTACGTCCGCTCGGTCATGCCGCTGCTTACGGGGGTGAAGCTAATGTTCGCCAACGGCCCGTTCCTGCGGCTGGCGCTGGCGTTCTTCGTCGGCTTCACCGCACTCTCGATCACCACCACGCTCTATCTGTTCTACGTCCGTCACGTGGTCGGCGAGCAGAAGATCGGCGTCTACATGTTGCTTGTGGTTTACATCTGCAACATGGCGGCGGTGCCGTTCTGGGTCTGGCTGTCGCGCCGTACCGGCAAGCACAAGGCCTGGATCTTCAGCTTCGTGCTGATCAGCATCGCCAACCCGTTCTATATGCTGCTCGGGCCGGGCGATTTCTGGTGGATGCTGCCCATGACCATGGCTTCGGGTATCGCCGCCGGCGCCTTCATGTCGCTGCCCAATTCCATGAAGGCCGACGTCATCGATCTGGATTCGCTGCGCTCCGGCGAGGACCGGGCGGCGCTGTATTTCTCGGTCTGGTCCGTCATCCAGAAGCTGGCGACCGCGGTCGCCGGATGGCTGGCGCTGAGGAGCCTGGCATGGTTCGACTTCGATCCGACGATCCTCACCAACGGGCCGGACCAGATCCTGGGCCTGAAAGTCATGTTCGCGGTGGTGCCGTCGATCTTCTTCCTCGGCGCCGGCCTGGTCGCCTGGCGCTATCCGATCACCGAGGCGGTCCACGCCGACGTGCGCGCCCAGCTCGAGGCGCGCCGCAGGCTCGCGCCCGCGGCGGCCGAATAGCTCAGGGAACGATGCCTTCCATCGAGGTAACCGTGTTGTCGACGATCATCTCGGCGCCGTTGGTGTACTTGCTTTCATCCGACGCCAGGTAGAGCACCATGTAGCCGATGTCGTCGGGCTGTCCCGGCGTCGTGCCTCGCACCGACGGCTTGTTGCGCGGGTCCCTGGCGATGGCTTCGGCTACCTGCTTGCCGACCGCCTGGGTCATCGGCGTGACGATGCCGCCCGGATGCACCGAGTTGACCCGGATCTTGTCGCCGTTCTGGGCGCAGTGGACGGCCGCCGCCTTGCTCATCAGCCGGATCGCGCCCTTGGCCGCCGCGTAGGCGAACACATAGGGCACGCCGACGATGCCGGCGATCGACGACATGTTGACGATCGAGCATGGTTCGCCGCTCTCGCGCATCAGCGGGATGGCGTGCTTCATGCCGTAGAACGTCGCGTCGGTGCTGACCGCGTTGACCGCGCGCCACTGTTCCTCGGTGCAGGTCTCCACGGTCCCGGGGATGACGATGCCGGCATTGTTCACCAGCACGTTCAGCTTGCCGTACCTGTCTTTGACATGCGCCAGGAAGGTGACCCAGCTGGCCTCCTTCGTGACGTCCAGATGGTAGTATTCGGCGCCGATCTCCGCGGCCAGCGCCTTGCCTTTCTCGTCGGCGATGTCGGCGACGATCACCTTGCCACCCTCGCGCGCCAGCAGCCGGCAATCGGATTCGCCCAGTCCCATGGCGCCGCCCGTAACGACGCAGACCTTGCCCTCGACCCGTCCAGTCATGTGTTCTCCTATGCTCCCGGATTCCGCGGATCCCACAGCCGCGGGTCGTAATCTTTCTCATATGCCTTGCCGCGCGGGTAGGAGATCAGCTCCATCTGGAAGTCCCACGGGGTGAGGAAATAGCACGACCGCGCGCCTGCCTCGGGGCCGCTGGCGATCTCGGGGCCGGGATCGCCGCCCTTCATCACCCGCACGCCGTGCGCCTTCAGGTGCGCGACGGCGGCGTCGATGTCGTCGACGTAGATCGCGATGTGGTGGCCGCCCCAGTCGGTGTTGCGGGGCATCTGCCGCTTCTGGTCGGGCGAGGCGTATTCGAACAGCTCGATGTTCAGGCCGGCGCCGCCGCACAGCTGCTGCACCCGCCGGATCTCGGCGTCGGGGTGTACGTTCAGCGTGCTCTCCATCCAGTCGCCCTTGTAGGGGCCGTGGCGGTAGAACGGCTCGAAGCCCATCACGTTGACGAAGAAGTCGTAGGCCTGGTCGAAGTCCGGAACGGTCAGGCCGATGTGCTCGACGCCGCGCAGTCCAGGCATTCCTTTACGGTCACTCATGGTCATCTCCCCGATGAGCCGCCATTGAAGCCCGGACGGAGCAGGTTTGGCAATGGGCTTTACCGGACCTCGGTCACCGCCTCGTGGCCCAGCTGCACCAGCCGCAGCGTGCCGCCGTCGTTCTCCACCACGGTGATCGAGCAGTTGTCCGGCCGGAACGCCACGACCCTGTCGTCGCCCAGCAGGTGGCCTGCGACGACGTTGATGGCGATGAAGTGCGACGTGAACACCGTGTCCTCGGTCGCCTCGCGAACCGCGTCGATCACGCCCTGGCGCCAGGCCCTCAGGTCATGACCGCCGGCGCTCTGGGCGGCCGGATCGCTCCATGTGCCCGCCATCACGCCGGCCAGCCATTCCTTGCGCGCTTCCAGATCCTCGCTGGGCGATGGAATTTCGGAAATGCGCGGCTCGATGCGCGCTGCTGCCTTCCACTGGGCGGCGAACGGCTTCGCGGTCTCCTGCGTCCGCCGCATGGGACTGGAGATGATCGGCAGCGGCCCCATGTGCTCCAGCTTGTCGGCGGCCTCGCTGGCCTGCTCCCAGCCCAGTTCGCTCAGACCCGGGTCCATGTCCTGGTCCCAGCCGCCGGTGGCCTGGCCGTGACGGATCAGATAGAGGCGGATCGGCTTGCTCATGGACTTATCCCTGGAAGAAGGCGGCGTCCGCGAAGGCGAACAGCTCGCTGTTGAAACGCTCCGCTGCCTCGAGGAACGGCGCATGGCCGATGCCCTCATAGACCGAAAGCCGGGCCTGCGGAAAGGAATCGGCGATGTGGCGGCCGGCGGCGAGCGGCATCAGCACGTCGGCGTCGCCATGCGGTACCAGCACGGGAATGTGCGCCTCGCGGGCCAGCGGCGTATTGTCGGCGGCCCGGTGCAGGATGTTGAAACGCGCTGCGGGCGGCACCACCGTCGCATAGCCGAGACACTCGTAGTAGAGCGACTCCGGCAATGGTTCGTTGCTCAGGCTGCGGGCGAAGGCTTCCAGCGCCGGGATGTTCTTCTCCGGCTTGCTCGACACCAGCCTGGGGAAGATACCGGCGATTTCCGGCGCCAGGATCCGCACCGACTGCTCGCCGCCCAGCCAGAGGCTGGTGCCGACCATGACCAGGCCGAACAGCCTTTCGGCGCCGAACTTGCGCAGATAGTCGGAGATCACGTAGCCGCCATATGACCAGCCGACGAGCACCGCCTTGTCGATGCCAAGCTCATCGAGGACGGCGGCCACGTCGTCGGCCCAGCGTTCGGTTTCAAGGTAGGCTTCCGGCGCCTCCGGCTTGTCCGAGCGGCCGTGGCCGCGCAGGTCAAAGGCGATCAGCCGGAACGCCGCGCACAGATCCGCGTCGGCGAACTGGCGCTGCCATGACAGACTGTTCTGGAGGAAACCGTGGATCAGCACGATGACGGGCAGGTGGCCGCCGCTGTCCCGGTAGAACAGGCGGGTGCCGTCGTCGCTGGTGACCGTTCCCGTTTTCATGGCGCTGATGTCTCCCTCGGGCCATTTGTATGGCGCGGCGGCCGACCCGTCCACCGTGTTGCGTCCCTCCTTCGCGCATCCCATAATCCCAGTCGCTTGTTCGAGGAGAACTCCATGACAAAGCTCGAGGCGGCAGGTCCCAACGCCGACCAGATCCAGTTCTGGAACGGCGAGGGCGGTGAGAAATTCGTCCGCTACCAGAATGCGCTCGACCTTATGTTGAAGCCTTTCGGCGACGAGGCCATGCGCCGCGCCGGCGTCAAGGCGGGCGAGGCGGTGCTCGACATCGGCTGCGGCTGCGGCGACACCTCCATCGACCTGGCCATGGCCGTGGGCGTCACCGGTGAGGTCGTCGGCGTCGACATTTCCGAACCCATGCTGGCGCGCGCCGAATACATGGCCGGCCAGTCCGAGTTGACCAACGTGTTCTTCGAACTGGCCGACGTCGAAGTCGGGCCGCTGCACAGCGACAGCTTCGACCTGGCGTTCTCCCGCTTCGGCGTGATGTTCTTCCGCAATCCGGTGACTGCGTTCCGCAACGTCCATACGGCGCTGCGCGACGGCGGCAGGCTCGCCTTCGCCTGCTGGCAGGCGCTGCCGAAGAACCAGTGGGTCTCGATCCAGATGCAGGCCGTGCTGCCCCTGGTGCCGCCGCCGCCGCCGGTGGGGCCGGAGGATCCCGGCCCGTTCTCGTTCGCCGATGCGGCGCGGGTGCGCGGCATCCTGTCGCAGGCGGGCTTCACCGAGATCGCCGTCGAGCCGTTCGACACCGAGGTGGCGCTGGGCGGCATGCTGGTGCTCGATGACGCCGTCGACTTCAGCCTCGAGATCGGCCCGGCGACCGCATTGCTGAAGGATGCTCCGGACGATGTCCGGGCCAAGGCGCGTGACACGGTGCGCGCGGCGCTCCAGGTCCATCAGACGAAGCGCGGCGTGATGCTGGCGGCGGGCGCCTGGATCGTTACCGCGAAGAAGGGCTGATGCAGGCGCGCTATTCCGGTTGGGTCTGCGGCACGGCAGGCGGCTTGGTCGCGGCCGCCGGGCCAGGCGCAGGGGCCGGCTGAGCGGGAGCTGTCGCTGCGCCGGCTCCCGCCTCGGCGGGAGGTTCGATGGCCGGCGGCGGGTTCTCCGGCACGTCGAAGCCTGGAACCAGTTCGTGCAGCGTGGTGGGTGGCGTGTCGCGCTGGCCGGAAAACCGCGTCGTGGTGCGCGGCGCCAGGGCCCGGACCGGCGCGGCAAAGGTCCAGCGGTCGATGGGCTTGCCGTCCTTGTCCAGCATATTGAAGGCCAGCGGCGGCACGGTCTGCTCGTGATCTGCCGGATTGACGATCAGTCCCTTGACCATCAGGCGCCTAATGCCGTCGATCTCCTCGATCGAGGATTCCACCTCCTCGAAGGTCAATGTCAGCGGCTGCGGCGCGATCACTGCCGGGGCCGGCGCCGCGGGGGCGGGCGCCGGAGCGGGCAATGCGGGCGCGGGCGCCGAAACCAGCTGGATGCCGGTCAGGTCCTGCACCTGCTGCCTGAATACCACCAGCGCCGCCAGCGCCAGGACCACCAGCACGATGACGGCGATGGCCCACTTGCGTCCGGCGCCCGTGGGCTTTTCCTCGGCCCTGGACTGGAAGTGGAACTGGGCGAAGTTGTCAGGCGGCAACTGGCGGCTCACCGCGGCTGCCTCGGCGACGGCGACCTCGCCGGTCTGGGTCGGCGCCACGACAGGATTGTCTATAGGGCCTGACGGCAGGTCGGGCGATACGTTCGGTGGCACCTGGGACGGCGCGGCCTCGACCGGCGCCGCGGGCGCCCAGACCGGCGCGGGCGGCATCGGCACCTGGTCCTCGGTGGTCAGCGCCAGCGGTTCGGGTTCATCGGGCGCCTGGTGCCAGACCGTGCCGCATTTCGCGCATCGCACCTTCTGGCCGCCCGGCTTGATCTTGTCCTGGGGAAGCGAGTAGCGCGTCGAACAGTTGGGGCACGTGATGATCATGGGAGGCGTTGCGACCTGACGAACGGTTGTATAGTGAGAGCGAGGCAAGGCTCGCCGGCGTCCCGAATAGCGTTGGGTGTTTCGGCGTAAGCTGTTCCACCCCCGTCTACTTTGCTGAGACAGTCCAAAGCCGATGCGTTAGGGTGTCATGCATGATCCGCTTTGACAATGTTGGAATGCGCTACGGTTCGGGCGACGAGGTCCTGCGCGACATCAGCTTCGAACTGCCGCGCGGTTCGTTCCACTTCCTCACCGGCCGCAGCGGCGCCGGGAAGTCGTCGTTGCTCAAGCTGATGTATCTGTCCGAAAGGCCATCCCGCGGCCTGATTTCCATGATGGGCGTCGATATCGTCACCGCCAGGCGCAAGGCGCTGCCGCGCCTGCGCCGCAACATCGGCGTGGTGTTCCAGGACTACCGGCTGCTCGACCACCTGACCGCATACGACAACGTGGCGCTGCCGCTGCGGATCAGCGGCGCACCCAAGGCCGAGGTGCGCGACTACGTCGAGGAACTGCTGGTCTGGGTGGGGCTGAAGGACCGCATGCTGGCGCGGCCGTCGACCCTGTCGGGCGGCGAGAAGCAGCGCGTCGCCATCGCCCGCGCCGTGATCAACCGGCCGACCGTGCTGCTCGCCGACGAACCGACCGGCAATGTGGACGACGAGATGGCCGCGCGGCTGCTGCGTCTGTTCATCGAACTCAACCGGCTGGGCACCACGACAGTGATCGCCACCCACGACATGGGCCTTGTCGACAGCATCGAGGTGCCGAGGCTTCATCTCGATGCCGGAAAACTGGTACAACTGCCACCCGGCGTCGACCCGCCGAACGACCTCTCGAACGCGCTCCGACTGCCCGAGGCGTTCCCTCAGGCGGTCGGCTTGGCCCGCGACTGAACCGCCGATACGACCGATGCCATGCTGAGACAGATACGCTTCCTGCCATCAGAGAACATCCATGGGCGCCTGCTGCCCTGGGTGATCGCGGTCATGGTCTTTCTTGCCGGGCTCGCCATGCTGGTGGCACTCGGGCTGCAGATGACCGCGCGCACCTGGCACCAGGGGCTGGCGCAGAGCCTGACCGTGCAGGTGATCAACGCCGACAGGACCGCGCGCGACAAGGAAGTTGCCGCGGCGCTGGCCGAGCTGCGCAAGACGCCCGGAGTCGCGTCGGCCGAGGAGGAGACCGGCGAGGAGGTCGCCGCCCTGCTCGAGCCTTGGCTGGGCAAGGGTAATGTGGGACCCGACCTGCCGATTCCGGCGTTGATCGACGTGAGAGTGGCCGATGGCCATAAGGTGGACGCCGCCGCGCTCGGCGCGGCCCTTGCCAAGGTCGCTCCCAGCGCCCGGGTCGACGCCCATGAACGCTGGCTCGCCGATCTGCTGGTGCTGATGCGGATCGTCCAGTGGGTGGGCGGCGTGATCGTCGCCCTGGTCGGGCTGGCGACCGTCGCCATCATCATCTTCGCCACCCGCGCCGGGCTCGCGACGCATCGCGAGACCGTCGAGATCGTTCACATGATGGGGGCGAAGGACAGCACCATCGCCGGGGCGTTCCAGTGGCGCTTCCTTTGGGTCGGGGTCAAGGGCGCCATCATCGGCCTGGCGGCTCTCGGCGCCGGCATGGCCATCGTGCACCTGATCAACCAGCGGCTGGAGGGTGCGCTGCTGCCCCAACTCCTGCCGCCGCCCGAGGTGCTGGCCAGCCTGCTGGTCCTGCCCATCGTCGCCGGGCTGCTCACCATGCTGACCGCCCGTTTCGCGGTGATGCGCGCACTTTCCGACATGAACTGAGCATGCGCAGGTTCGCCGTCCTTCTCGTGTTCGCCGCCGCGGCCTGGCTGATGGGCTTCGTCGCCTTCGTGAGCAGCATTCCGGACAAGCCGCCGGTCAATTTGCGCGCGACCGACGGCATCGTCGTGCTCACCGGCGGCCGGTCGCGGCTCGATGAAGCGTTTGCCTTGCTCGCCGCCGGCCACAGCGGCCGGCTGCTGATCTCGGGGGTCAACGCCAGGACCAACGATCCCGACCTGAAGGAGGCGCTGGACCTCAGGGGCCAGACCGACGCCGAACTGTTCGACTGCTGCATCGATGTCGGCCGGGAGGCGCAGGACACGGTCGGCAATGCCCAGGAGATCGCCGCCTGGGCGCGCCGGTACGGCTACCGTTCGCTGCGCGTGGTGACGTCGGATTTCCACATCCGCCGGAGCCTGCTCGAGATCCGGCGGGTCGCGCCCGACCTGGTGCTGGTGCCACACCCGGTGTTCAGCGAGCGCGTCCGGCCGGAACTCTGGTGGCGCGACCTCGCGTCGGCGCGCATCCTGTCCAAGGAGTTCAACAAGCTGATCGTCGTATGGTCCAAGGTCAACGCCTACGACCGGATCGCCGGAGCGCCCGCACCATGAGCCTGCTGCGTTCGTTGGCATTCAACCTGCTGTTCTGGCTCTGGACGACGGTCGCGGTGCTGGGCATGTCGCCGATGCTGCTGGGGCCGCCGCGCTGGTCGTCGAGGGCGCAATTCGTCTGGGCGGCGGGCACGGAGTTTCTGGCTCGCCACGTCCTTGGCATCCGTTTCCGGGTGCGCGGGCGCGAGAACATCCCTGCCGGTGCGGTCATCGTCGCCTGCAAGCACCAGTCGGCCTATGAGACCATCGTGATGAGCCTGATGCTGCCCAACCCGGCGGTGGTGATGAAGCGCGAGTTGCTCGCCATCCCGATCTACGGCTGGTACAGCCTGCGCATGGGTATGATCCCCGTCGACCGGTCGGCCTCGTCCCTGGCCATGCGCCAGATGCTTCGCGCCGCCGAGCGCGCGGCCGCGGAGAACAGGGCGATCGTGATCTTTCCCGAGGGCACGCGCACCGCGCCGGGCGCCGCGCCCCATTACCTGCCGGGCGTGGCCGGCCTCTATCGCCACCTGAACCTGCCGGTGGTGCCCGTTGCGATCGATTCCGGTCTGCTGTGGGGCCGGAACGCCTTCAAGAAGCATCCGGGCACCGTGACCTTCCAGTACCTGCCGCCGATCATGCCCGGCCTTGACCGCCGCGTGTTCATGGCCGAGCTCGAAGAGCGCATCGAGTCCGCGACGGCGGCGCTGCTGGCAGAGTCCGGTTTCCGTGGACAAGAACATGAACAAGCCGGTGAATCGCGGGGATAACTCGGCAGGCCGTTGGCCGCACTCGGCTTTCGCCGCCGGCTCCGGCATGGAAACATAACAGGAACGAAGGTTGCCGCGCCGGGGATTCCGGCCTATCATCGCCAGCCCAACCGATGGACGGCAGATGAGCGCGACGGCACCGATCTCGACCCAGATCTGGGACATGAAATACCGGCTCAAGGCCGCGGACGGAACGCCTGTCGACAAATCCGTCGATGACACATGGCGGCGCATCGCCCGTGCGTTGGCCGAGCCTGAGCCGGCCGAGCAGCGCGCCCAATGGGAAGCCCGCTTCCACGAGGCGCTCGACGGCTTCAAGTTCCTTCCCGCCGGCCGCATCGTCGCCGGCGCCGGCAGCGCGCGCGACGTCACCCTGTTCAACTGCTTCGTCATGGGCACCATCCCTGACGACATGAGCGGCATTTTCGACAATCTGCGCGAAGCCGCGCTGACCATGCAGAAGGGCGGCGGCATCGGCTACGATTTCTCCACCTTGCGGCCCAAGGGCGCACGGGTGAAGGGCGTCGGCGCCGACGCGTCCGGCCCGCTGCCGTTCATGGACGTCTGGGACGCCATGTGCCGCACGATCATGAGCGCCGGCCACCGGCGCGGCGCCATGATGGCCACCATGCGCTGCGACCACCCGGACATCGAGGCGTTCATCGCCGCCAAGCAGGACCCGGGCCGGCTGCGCATGTTCAACATGTCGGTGCTGGTGACAGACGCGTTCATCGAAGCGGTCAGGACCGACGGCACCTGGGACCTGGTGTTCGGCGGCGTCGTACACAAGACCATGGCCGCGCGCGAGCTGTGGGACAGCATCATGCGGGCGACCTTCGCCTATGCCGAGCCCGGCGTGATCTTCATCGACCGCATCAATCAGCGGAACAACCTGTATTACTGCGAGACCATCTCTGCGACCAATCCGTGCGTGACCGCCGATACATGGGTAATGACCGACAACGGCCCGCGCATGATAGCGGACCTTGTCGGCGTCGCATTCAACGCCGTGATCGATGGCAAGTCGTGGGCTTCGGGGGAACAGGGCTTTTTCTCGACGGGACGCAAGCCCGTCTTGCGGCTGTCCACCGACGAAGGGCACCTGCTGCGACTGACCGCCGATCATCCGGTGCAGGTCGCGGTGCGCCTTACCCGCGACGTCAAGGACCTGGAATGGCGCAAGGCCGGCGAGCTTCAGCCAGGCGACCGAGTTGTTCTGCACGATCATCGGGATCTGTCGGAATGGGCTGGCGCGTTCGGCGAGGATGAGGGCTACCTGATGGGCCTTCTGGTCGGCGACGGCACGCTGAAATCGGACAAGGCGGTGTTGTCCGCCTGGCCGGGCGCCTTGGCGGTCTGTGGTTCGGTCGAGCGTCCCGGTGTCCTGGCGGTCATGGACCGGGCGCTCGAGGCAGCGAATGCGCTGCCGCATCGCAGCGACTTCAAGGGCTGGATCGACGTGGCCGGGCGCGGCGAGCGGCGCATGTCTTCGGCGGCAATCAAACGACTGGCGGAAGCGCTGGGCGTGCAGCCCGGACACAAGGCCATAACGCCGTCGGTTGAAGCCGCGTCATCGGCCTTCTGCCGCGGTTTCCTGCGCGCGCTGTTCGATGCCGATGGCTCGGTGCAGGGAACGCAGACCAAAGGCGTCAGCGTCCGCCTTGCCCAGAGCGATGTGGATACGCTGCGCGCGGTTCAGCGCATGCTGTTGCGGTTTGGCATCGCATCGCGGCTTTACACGGACCGCCGTCCAGCCGGTCCGCGCATCCTCCCGGACGGCAAGGGAGGCATGGCGGCGTACGAATGCCGCGCCGACCATGAACTGGTGATCGCCGGCGAAAACCTGGCCGTTTTCGCGGAACGCATCGGTTTCGAGGACACGGAGAAGGCCGGACGCCTGCGGACGACCCTCGCCGGGTATCGCCGACAGCTGAACCGCGAGCGTTTCGTTGCCACGGTCGCCGCCGTCGAACCGGACGGTGAGGAAGTTGTGTTCGACGTGCAGGTACCGGGCATCAATGCATTCGATGCCAATGGCCTCTACGTCCACAATTGCGGCGAGCAGCCGCTGCCGCCATACGGCGCGTGCCTGCTCGGCTCCATCAACCTGGCCATGCTGGTGAAGGAGCCGTTCACCCAGGACGCTTCCGTCGACCTGGACGAACTCGACACACTGGTCACCACCGCCGTGCGGATGATGGACAATGTGGTCGATACCTCGCGCTTCCCGCTGGAGCAGCAGGCGCATGAGGCGCTGGCCAAGCGCCGCATCGGCCTGGGTGTCACCGGCCTCGCCGACGCGCTGATCATGTGCCGGGCGCGGTATGGCTCGGCGGCTGCGGTCGAACTGACCGAAGTCTGGATGCGCCGGATCCAGCGCGCCGCCTATCTGGCGTCGGCGGCGCTGGCGGCCGAGAAGGGCGCGTTCCCGCTGTTCGACGCCGACAAATACCTGGCTGGCGCCACCATCGCCGCGCTGGACGAGGACGTGAAGGCGGCGATCCGCGAACATGGCATCCGCAACGCGCTGCTCACCTCCGTCGCGCCCACCGGCACCATCTCGCTGTTCGCCGACAATGTCTCGTCGGGGCTGGAGCCGGTTTTCAGCTTCACCTACACCCGCAAGGTGCTGATGCCCGACGGCTCGCGCAAGGAGGAGACGGTCTCCGACTACGCCTACCGGCAGTATATCCGCCAGTTCGGCGACAAGGCGCAGCTGCCCGACTATTTCGTGACCGCGCAGACGCTGACGCCGGACGATCATGTCCGCATGCAGGCGGCGGTGCAGAAATACGTCGACAGCTCGATCTCCAAGACCATCAACGTCCCCGAGGACATCTCGTTCGAGGACTTCAAGGGCGTCTACATGCAGGCCTGGGAGATGGGCTGCAAGGGCTGCACCACCTACCGGCCCAACGACGTCACCGGCTCGGTGCTGGAAACCGCCAAGCCGGATGCCGACGAGCCGCAACTGCCGCTCGATGCGCCCAAGCCGCGCCACGCCGACGAGTACGAGGCGGGCGGCGTGGTCTACATGACGCGGCCGCTCGACCGGCCCGAGGCGCTGCCCGGCAAGACCTACAAGATCAAGTGGCCCGACAGCGACCACGCCATGTACATCACCCTCAACGACGTGATTCAGGACGGCAGGCGCCGGCCCTTCGAGATCTTCATCAACTCGAAGAACATGGAGCACTACGCCTGGACCCTGGGCCTCACCCGCATGATCAGCGCCGTGTTCCGGCGCGGCGGCGACGTGTCGTTCGTGGTCGAGGAGCTGAAGGCGGTGTTCGACCCGCGCGGCGGCCACTGGGTGAAGGGCCACTACGTGCCCTCGCTGCTCGCGGCCATCGGCGAGGTCATCGAGCAGCATCTGATCGACATCGGCTTCATCAAGAGGGAACAGGACTTCAGCACCAAGGCCGAGCGCATGAAGCTCGCCGTGGGCGACAATGGCGACCTGCCCAACATGCGCTCGTGCCCCAAATGCGGCGCGCCGACCCTGATCCGCCAGGAAGGCTGCGACACCTGCATCTCGTGTGGGCACTCCAAGTGCGGCTAGGCTGAAGGCTCTCCCAGCAACCGCCACACTTCATGCAGCGGGCCATCCTTGATGCCCATCTCGTCCAGGTGGGCGACGGTGCTTGCCAGATAGTCGACATTGACGCCGGAGACGCCGCTGGCGCCGTCGATCTGGCGGGCCTGTTCCTCCACCGACAGCTTGCCGGCATATTGCGGATGGCCGCGGTCGACCACATAGGCGCGCGCCGTCACCATGCGGTCGGGCAGGCGCACCAGATGCCGGATCGGCCGGTAGACGGCGGTGACCATCTCGCGCTCGTCGAGATAGGCGATGACCGCCTCGGCGTTCTCCGCCGCGACCCGGTAGGCGCGTCCGAGGCAGGAGCCGCCCAGGTCGAGTCCCAGCACCAGCCCCGGCCGCTGCCGGGTTCCCCGGTGATGCCAGGAGTAGACGCAGAACGAGCGGTGGAAGCCGTGCAGCCGCGCCGGCCGGGCTTCCAGATAGTCGAACCCGGGCCGCCACATCAGCGAGCCGTAGCCGAAAATCCACACTTCGTCGTGTTCGCCCATGGTCCCCGGTTGCTCTTGGCGCGGCGTCATCCTAGTTAGTCGGCCAGGCAAATGGGAAGTGCTGTCCATGATCAACCGATATCTCGCCCTGTTCGGCGGCCTGGGTCTCCTGTTCGGCGGCTACGCCATATGGTGGCATAACGAGGCCGACCGGCTGGAGACAGCCTTCCCGCAGGTGCTCGCCAGATCGCTGCCGCCTGGCGCATCGCTGCGCCAGACGGTGGCCGGTGTCGACGGCTTTCCGTTCCGGCTCAACGTCCGGATTACCGGCGTGAAGGTGAGCTGGGGCGACGACTGGGTGTCGACCCCGTCGCTGACCGGAATCTTCCAGCCCTTCAACAGCGACCACCTGATGCTGCATGCGGACGCTCCATTCAGCTTCAGCATCGAGGGCGCCACCGGCACCCTGGCCGCCGAGCGCGCGCTCGCCAGCCTGGTCGGATACAAGGGCGGCCGGTACCAGTTCGACGTCGACATGATGAACGTCGCGCTGGAACAGCCGGCAGTCGCCCGGCTCAGGGCGGCGCGTCTCGGCTTCCACATCCGCCTCGAGGAAATCGGCCCGCCCGCCCGATATGCCTTCGCGGTCTCGGCGAAGGGCGTCGATCCCAAGGACGCCGCGACCGGCCGGCTGGCCACCATTCTCGCCCGGCACGGCGAGGTGCAGAAGGACGGCACCATCAACCTGGACGTCGACGAAAAGGACAACGTCGCCCATGCCGCTGGCCGGACGCTGACGCCCGAGGCGACGGAACAGCTGAAGCAGGAATTCTAGGGCCGACGGGCACCCGCTACAGGATGCCCCGTGTGCGGTTCAGCAGTGCGACGTGTTCCTCGCCCGAATCTTCGTCCTCGTCCTCGTCTGGATAGGTAGAGAGCGGCTCGTAGATGGCTCCCGAATGGGCCAGGTGACTGCGGAACAGGGTGAAGCGCTCCACCGTCCAGGGCGCCGACCAGAGCTGGTCGTTGGCTGCGAGGAAGCGGTCGACGCGGCCGCTCGGTCCCTTGAAGCGGGCCAGGGTCACATGCGGCGTAAACTTGCGCTGCTCGGCCGGCAGGCCGATGCGCACCATGGCGGTCTCGATCTTCTGGGCCAGGTGCGCCAGAGGCGCCTCCGGGCCGACGCCAGCCCACAGCATGCGCGGCTTGCGAATGTCCCCGAACAGTCCGGCACCCTGCAGCGACACCTGGAACGGCGTGAACGTCACCGCGCGCAGGGCGCTGTCGATATCCTCGGCCCTCGCCTCGTCGACCTCGCCGATGAACCGCAACGTCATGTGGAGCTGCTGGTCGGTCTGCCAGCGCGCGCCGTTGACGCCGCCCATCAGGCCGGTCAGGCGCGCCCGGATTTCCGGGGGCAGTTGCAGGGCGACGAACAATCGCAGCATGGCATCTACCGTAACCTGTCGGCATGCCGGCCCGGCATGCGATTAGCCAATCTCTTCGATGCCGCCACTACTCGGCGCCGGCCGCTTTCGCTCCGGCGGGCCGCTTCTGCAGCAGATTATGAACCATCGGGGCGATGCCTGTCACGATCACATCGACCCCTTTGGCGGTGGGGTGCAGGCCGTCGGGCAGGTGGAGCGCCTTGTTGCCCGCGACGCCTTCGAGGAAGAACGGGTAGAGCGGCGCGCCGTATTTCTTCGCCAGTGCCGGGTAGATCGCATCGAATTGCTTGACGAAGGCAGCCCCCATGTTGGGCGCCGCCTTCATGCCGGCGATCAGCACCGCCACGCCGTCCTTCCTGAAGCGCTCCATGATGGCGGTGAGCGCTTTGGTGGTGACGGCCGGATCGACCCCGCGCAGCATGTCGTTGGCGCCCAGTTCCAGGATCACCAGGTCGGGCTTTCCCGGCACCCCGGCCAGCGCCCAGTCGAGCCGGCTCAACCCTGCGCTCGCGGTGTCTCCCGAGACGCCGGCGTTGTGCACCTTCACCTTCAGGCCCTTGGCCTTCAGCGCCGTCTCCAGCTTCGCCGCGAACGACTGTCCCGACTCCAGGCCATAGCCCGCGGTCAGGCTGTCGCCCAGCGCAACGACCTGCAGCGTGCCGTCCGGCGCAGCGGCCCGGCCGGCGAAGGGAAGGCCCGCCACCAACAACACCGCGCAAAGTTTGACAACGCGTCGCAGCACCCCATATCGGTGACTTGTGTCCGGCTGCATGCGTGCCCCTATGATCCGTCTCGACGACATTCACCTAACACTTAATAGCCGCGCCGGACCCGTCAACATCCTGCGTGGAATCGACCTGAGCATCGCTGGCGGAGAGGCGGCCGGCATGGTCGGTCCATCGGGCTCGGGCAAGTCGACGCTGATGAGCGTCATGGCCGGCCTGGAGAAGCCCAGCAGCGGCCGCGTCACCATAGACGGCCAGGACATCACCGGCATGGACGAGGATGCGCTGGCCCGCTTCCGCCGCGGTCGCATCGGCATCGTGTTCCAGTCCTTCCACCTGATCCCGACCATGACGGCGCTGGAGAACGTGGCGGTGCCGCTCGAGCTGATGGGCGACAAGAACGCCTTCGCCCGCGCCGCCGAGGAGCTGAAGGTCGTCGGCCTCGGCGCGCGCACCGAGCACTATCCCGGCCAGCTTTCCGGCGGCGAGCAGCAGCGGGTGGCGCTGGCGCGGGCGCTCGCGCCGCAGCCGGGCCTGCTGCTGGCCGACGAGCCGACCGGCAATCTCGACGCGGGCACCGGCGCCGCGATCATCGAGCTGATGTTTGCTCTCCAGGCCGAGCGGGGCACCACCCTGGTGCTGATCACCCACGACGCGGGCCTCGCCGCGCGCTGCGACCGGCAGGTCAGGCTGCGCGACGGCCGGATCGACGCGGAGCCCCATATCGTACGCGCCGGAGCCGCCTCCTGATGCCGCTTTCCCTGCGTCTGGCGCTGCGTGAATTGCGGGGCGGCCTGCGCGGCTTCGGCATCTTCCTGCTATGCATCGTGCTGGGCGTGGCGGCCATCGCCGCGGTCGGCGGCGTGCGCGGAGCGGTGCTCGAGGGCATCGGCGAACATGGCCGCCCGCTGCTGGGCGGCGACATCGAGCTGCGCATGACCAGCGAGCCGATGCCGAAGGACGCGCTCGACTATATTGCCGGGCACTATCCGGTCAGCCGAACCGCGACATTGCGTTCCATGGCGGCGGCCGATGTGGACCGCCGGTCGACCATCGAACTCAAGGCGGTCGACGGCGCCTATCCGCTCTACGGGACGGCCGTGCTGTCCCCCGCCATGACGCTGGCCGACGCGCTGGCATTGCGCGACGGCCATTGGGGCGTGACAGTCGAACAGGCGGTGCTCGACAAGACCCAGACCAGGGTCGGCGACCTGCTGCGGATCGGCGAGATCGACTACCGCATCCGCGTCGTGACGGTCACCGAGCCGGACAAGGCGGGCGACGGCTTCACCCTGGGCGCTCGCGCTCTGGTCTCGGACGCCAGCCTTGGGCCGGCAGGGTTGATCCAGCAGGGCAGTATCGTCCGCTACCAGTATCGCCTTAAGCTGCCACCCGGTGCCGACCTGGAATCTGCCAAGCAGGATCTGAACGACCGGTTTCCCGACGCCGGCTGGCGCATGCGCGACCGGTCGAACGGCGCCGACAGCATCAAGCGGTTCCTTGAGCGGCTGGGCGTGTTCCTGTCACTGTCCGGCCTGACCGCGCTGCTGGTGGGCGGCGTCGGCGTGGCCAACGCCACCGCCGGCTACCTCGCCACCAAGCGCGAGGCGGTCGCCACCCTGAAGAGCCTTGGGGCGGGCGGCGGCCTGGTGTTCCGGATCTATCTCTGGCAGGTGATGCTGCTGGCGCTGGTGGGCGTTGCTGTCGGACTGCTGCTGGGCGCGGCGATCCCGTTCGCCGCCATTGCCTACCTTCAGGACATGCTGCCGGTGCCGGCGCGTCCCGGCGTGTATGCCGAGCCGCTGCTGCTGGCCGCCGCCTACGGTCTGCTGACCGTGCTGGCCTTCGCCGCCTGGCCGCTGGGCCGGGCGCGCGACGTACCCGCCGCCGGCCTGTTCCGGCAGATCGTGGCGCCGGTATCGGGCAGGCCGCGTTGGCGCTATGTGGCGCTGACCGGCGG
>CAMBYA010000001.1 GCA_945872035.1 Rhizobium sp. Q54 | reverse complement strand
GCCGCGCCCGTGGGACCAGCAGTGGAGCCTGCGCCTGCAGCAGATCGTCGCCTATGAGACCGACTTGCTGGAATACGCCGACATTTTCGACGGTTCGGTCGCCATCGAGAAGAAGGTGAAGGCGCTCAAGGAGGAGATCCGCGAGGAGTTCGACCGCATCGAGGCCATGGGCGGCGCGGTCGCGGCCATCGAGTCGTCCTACATGAAGCAGGCGCTGGTGCAGTCGAACAGCCTGCGCATGAATGCCATCGAGGCGGGCGAGCTGCCGCTGATCGGCGTCAACATGTTCGCCGAAACCGCGCCTTCGCCGCTGACCGGCGGCGACGGCTCGATCCTGACGGTCGACGATTCGGCCGAGCGCGACCAGATCGGGCAGCTGAAGGCGTGGCGTGCCCAGCGCGACGATAAGGCGGTCAAGGCCGCCATCGCCAATTTGGCCGCAGCGGCGAAGGAAGGCCGCAACATGATGCCGCCGTCGATCGAGGCGGCGAAGGCCGGCGTCACCACCGGCGAATGGGGCCAGGCGCTCCGGGAAATCTTCGGCGAATACCGCGCGCCCACCGGCGTCGGCCGCGCCATGGGCGGCCGCGGCGCCGACCTGTCCGGCGTTCAGGCCAAGGTCGACGCGGTCTCACGCAAGCTCGGCCGCCGGCTGAAGATCCTGGTCGGCAAGCCCGGCCTCGACGGCCACTCCAACGGCGCCGAGCAGATCGCCGTGAAGGCCCGTGATTCCGGCATGGAGGTGGTCTATGAGGGCATCCGCCTGACGCCCGCCCAGATCGTCAACGCGGCGCTCGAGGAAGGCGTCCACGTGGTCGGCCTGTCGATCCTGTCCGGCAGCCACGTGGCGCTGGTCACCGACGTCATGGACCGCATGCGCGCCGCCGGCATGGGCGACGTGCCCGTGGTGGTCGGCGGCATCATCCCGCCGGAGGACGAACGCACCCTGAAAGCGGCCGGCGCCGCGGCGGTCTACACGCCGAAGGACTACCAGATCAGCGAGATCATGAGCGACATCGTCGATCTGGTGGACCGGGCGCAGGACAAGGCTGCCTGAGACGCCCATGGTTTGTCGAAGGGCATTCCGGCATCATGGCGCGCCTTTCGGGAGGGTCCCCATGAAGCAACCCGGTCTGTGGCTCGTATTCGATCTTGGCGGCGTGCTGTTCGATTTTCATGGGGTGCACGGGCTGGCCGACGTCACCGGACGGACCTACGACACCATCCATGCCTCGCTGAAGCACTCGCCCGCGTGCCGGTTGTTCGAGAGCGGCAGGATCGGCGGCGATGAATTCGCGGCGCTGTTGCGCGGCGAGCTGGCGCTGGAAATGCCGCCCGCCGAGCTGCTGGAGCGCTGGGTCGGCTGGCTGGGCGGGCTGAAGCCGGGCGCGGCCGAATTGCTCGCCGAAGTCCGGGGGCGGTACCACACCGCGTGCCTCAGCAACACCAACGAGCTGCACTGGGCCGGGCTGATGGACATCCATGGGCTGGGCGGGCTGTTCGAGCGCACCTTCGCCTCGCACGAGATCGGCCACTGGAAGCCCGACCCGGAAATCTTCGCCCATGTGGCCGACGCGCTGGGGCCGGCGCGCATCGTCTATTTCGACGACAACGCCCACATCGTCGATGGCGCGCGGGCGTTCGGGTGGGACGCACACCAAACGGTGAACCCGGCGGAGATCAGAGCGACGATGGGGAAGCTGAGGCTGTTCTAACCACCTAAAAAACCTCGTCATTCCCGCGCACGCGGGAACCCAGCTCTTCGTAGGACTGGTTACCTGGTGCCGCCCCTTAAGGGAAAGGGATTCTTCGTGACGGAGCGGTTGAGAGGCCACGTGACGGCCCCGACTGGGTACCCGCGTGCGCGGGTATGACGACGATATTTTGAATCCGAGAATACCCCCTATTTCGGCTGCGGCACCACGCGCAGGTACGGCTTGATGGTCTTCCAGCCGCCGGGGAATTTTTCCTTCGCCTGCTCGTCGGACACCGACGGGACGATGATCACGTCCTCGCCGTTCTTCCAGTTCACCGGCGTCGCCACCGAGTGCATCGCCGTGAGCTGCATGGAATCGATCACCCGCAGGATCTCGTCGAAGTTGCGGCCCGTGCTCATGGGATAGATCAGCATCAGCTTGATCTTCTTGTCGGGGCCGATGACGAACACGGTGCGCACCGTGGCGTTGTTGGCCGCCGTCCGGCCTTCCGAGGTGGTGCCGGCGTCCTCGGGCAGCATGTCGTAGAGCTTGGCCACCTTCAGCTCCGGGTCGCCGATCATCGGGAAGTTCACCTTCGCGCCCTGGGTTTCCTCGATGTCCTTGGCCCATTCGCCGTGGTTCTTCACCGGGTCGACGCTCAGGCCGATCACCTTCACGTTGCGCTTGGCGAACTCGGGCGCGAGGCGGCCCACATAGCCAAGCTCGGTGGTGCACACCGGCGTGAAATCCTTGGGGTGCGAGAACAGCACACCCCAGCTGTCGCCCAGCCACTGGTGGAAGTCGATGGTGCCCTGGGTGGTCTCGGCGGTGAAATTCGGGGCGTCGGAATTGATGCGCAGCGACATGGGGGCTCCTGTCAGAATGGTCGGCGGATTAAACCCTACAAAATGAGTAGTGTAAACGACTGACGTGGGCGAAGGATACCTCCTCGCCCACGTCAAATCCATGACGCCCTGATGGAGCTGCCGCGTGGGTCAGCCGGCCGGGGGGCGCGGCTTGTTGGTCAGCTTCCATTCCTGGCGGGCGGCCCATTCGCGCATGGTCTCGAGCTTGATCGGGATACGGTCGAGCACCGGCTTCATGTCGACCACGAACGGCTTGGTCGGCGCGAAATTGTTGTAGATGTAGAACTCGGCGATGCGGGCCGAGATGGCCGCGTGCTCTTCCGGCGTCACGCTGTCGCCGAACGCGTCGGCCAGCGCCTTGCCGAACTGGGCGGGCGTGCGCGGCACGAACTGGATCGGCCGGCCGGTGGCCTCGGTCAATATCTGCGCCACATCGTCGGGCACCATGCGCTCGGGGCCGCCGATGTTCATCCACGCGCCTTCCAGGTCGGGCCGGTCGATGGCGGCGATCATGAATTTGGCCACGTCGTCGAGGCTGATCCAGTTGGCCTGCAGGAACGGGTTGTGCGGATAGGTGTAGATGCCGTCGCGGACGATGGACTCGAAGGCCCAGCCGGTCAGCAGGTTGTCCATGAACAGCACCGAGCCGAATACGGTCGCCGGGCAGCCGGTGCGCCACAGCTTGTTGATGGCGACGGTGTTGGCGCCGTACGCGCCCGGGTCGCCGGGCCGGTCGGGAATCCACATGGAGGTGTTCCAGACCATGCGCTTGACGTTCGCGCGGGCGCAGGCCTGGCCGACCCTCTCGACCCAGACGACGCGGTCGCCGGCGGCGCGGACCGGATGGGTGTAGAACACCGCGTCGACGCCGGTCACCGCGCTCAGCAGCGAGGCGTCGTCGGCGGTGTCGGCGGGGACGACGCTGATCTTGCCGGTGCCTTCGAACACCTCGCCGTAGAACGGGTCCGCGCTGCGCGACAGGGCGCGCACGTCGTGGCCCGCCTTCACCAGCTGGCGCACCTGCGCCAGGCCCTGGCGCCCGCTCGCGCCGAATACCGCCACCAATGCCATGTGATCCTCCGTTGATATGCGGTGGCATATAAGCACACGCCAAAAGAACGATCAAGAGTGATCGGTATTTGCCGTGGACAGGACCGGCGGTTTCGCCCACTCTGCCGTCATGCCGACCGCTACCCGTACCCTCCGTCCCACCCGCCGCTGGCTCACCCGGCGCGGCGAGAGCGCGCGCGAGACCATCCTGCGCGCCGCCGTCGATTGCTTCGTCGAGGTCGGCTATGCCCGCACCACCATGAGCGAGGTGGCGAAGCAGGCGGGCGTCACCCGCGGACAGGTGCAGCATCACTTCGCCACCACGAGGGACCTGCTGCTGGCCGCCGTCCGCTGGCTGCATGCAGAAATCGGCCGCGAGCTTGATGAAGGGCTGGCCGCGCATGACGGCGCCGGTGGAAGCATCGCCGAGACGTCGGTGTCGGTGCTGTGGGCGAATGCCGCCGGCCCATTCCAGACGGCCTCACGCGAGCTGACCGCCGCCGCGCGCACCGATCCAGAGTTGCGCCGCGTCCTCGACGACAGCCGCGCCGAGATCGAGGCCGAGCGCAATGGACGCCTTGGTCACCTTTACCGCGAGATCGTAGAGCTGGACCCGGCCGGCTTCGCCATGCTTGCCGACTATATGCAGGTGTTCCTGCACGGCCTGGCTGAGACCAGCTTCGCCAGCGACGATTCGCCCCGGAAGGCGGCGCTGTTGGCGTTCTTCGTCGGCAATATCCGGCGGTTCTGGACTGACCGGGGCAAAAGTCCCGACGCGGTGAGCGCCAGCGACGTGCGCGAGCGTGCGGCGACGCCGAGGGTCGAGAGCTAAAGGGTGCTTGTCTTCGCGAATGGAGCCACGCGATCCGACACCTCGGCCGCATAACCGTCGTCGGTATGGTACGGCTGGACCGCGTCGCTTCGCTCGCAGAAACGGTTGGGTTCAGGCCGAATCGGCCCGCGCCCGTACCTCCTCTGCTGTCATGCCCGCCGCGCGCAGGTCGCGGAGCGCGGGGGCGCCCTTCGACTTCGCCAGCCTGATGCCGGCCGCGTCGCGGATCAGGCCGTGGTGCCAGTAATCCGGCACCGGCAGGTCCAGCAGCGCCTGCAGCAGCCGGTGGATATGGGTGGCGTGGAACAGGTCCTCGCCCCGCGTCACCAGGGTCACGCCCTGCAGCGCGTCGTCGACGGTGACGGCGAGGTGATACGAGGTCGGGATGTCCTTGCGTGCGAGCACCACATCGCCCAGCGAGGCCGGGTCGGCGGCGATGTCGCCCTTCAGCCGGTCGTGCCAGTGGAGCGGACCGGCAATCGCCATGGCCTTCGCCACGTCGAGGCGGACGGCGTATTTCTCGCCCGCGTCGAACCGCCGCCGCCGTTCCGCCTCGGGCAGGTGGCGGCAGATGCCGGGGTAGAGCGCGCCCTCCGGACCATGCGGCGCGGCCGGACTGCGGGCGATCTCGGCCTCGATGTCCTTGCGGGTGCAAAAGCAGGGATAGGTCAGGCGATCCAGCCGGGCGAGCGCGGCTTCGTAGTCGTCGAAATGCTCCGACTGGCGGCGCACCGGTGTTTCCCAGGTCAGCCCCAGCCACGCCAGGTCGTCGTAGATCGCCTGCTCGAATTCCGGCCGGGCACGGGTCAGGTCGATGTCCTCGATCCGCAGCAGGAACCGCCCGCCCGCATCCCGCGCCGCCCGGAACCCGGTCAGCGCCGACAGCGCATGGCCGAGGTGAAGGAAGCCATTGGGACTGGGGGCGAAGCGGGTCGTCGTGTCAGTCACTTGTGTCCCGTATCGCCATCAGCGATTTCGGCATCAGCATCAGCCATTCGGTCCTTATGCGGGCGTCGGGGAAGAGGAAGCGCAATTGCGCACGGTTGAGGGTGCGGTTGTTCTCCAGCCACCGGGCGACCTCGCCGAGATCGGGATTCTTCTTCCGCGATTTCCACTTGAGCGCATGCAGCGCGACGGGGAAGGGCAGCCAGTGCACGAACGGCATCCGGAAGTGCGGCTCCAGGGGAAACCAGAAGTTCGGCGTCTGCACGTAATAGCGGGCGGCGAGCCGCCGGACTTCCCGCGCGAACGCCTCCATGGCGACCCAGCTGCCCATGTGCTCGACCACGGAATTGGCGTGGACCAGGTCGAAGCTGCGATCGGCGTATTCCGACAGGTTCGTGGCGTCGCCGTGGGCGAAGGTGAAGATCTCGTCGTTTTCGCCGTGCTCATAGAGGTTCACCACCAGGACCCGGCAATTGCGTGCCAGCAGGTAGTCGCGATCGAAAATCGCCCAGTAACGCGCCGCGCCTCCCAGATCCAGGATATGGCAGGAGCCCTTCTCCGCGTAGGTCCGGTCGATCAGCGCCTTGATGTGGAGACTTCGACGCTTCCGGAGCCGCATCACCAGGGAATTGGGGTCGCCCATATCCATGAAACGTCGCAACATGGGCCGTCCGCCGGTTGAATTCGAGACACCTTGGAAGCAAAGCCCGGGAAACGCAAGCGTGGCCCGGCCGCTGGAAAACCACCAGCGCCGGGAAAGAAACGAGCGCCGATCACCGCAGCATCAGTACCCGGTATTCCTGGTCCACGTCCCGGCCGTCGACCCGCAGGCTTGCCTTTTCCAGCCCGTAGACCTCGAAGCCGAAACGGGCGTAGAGCGCCCTCGCCGGCGCGTTGGCGACGGCCACCTTCAGCCAGATCGGATTTTGTCTCGGCTTTTGGACGGCAAGGCGATTTCGCCTTGCCTGAAAGCGCTCTATCTTTGCCGCCAACCGTCCCGCCTCAAGGAAGCACCATGTCCGACCTGCCGAAACTGTCCGGTCCCGCCCTGCCGCCCTTCGCCGGCGGACGCCCGAGGAAGATCGTCGTGCTGTGTCATGGCTTCGGGGCCAGCGGGCAGGACCTGAACGGGCTTGCGCTGGGCTGGCGCATGGCGTTTCCGCACACCGCGTTCTATTCGCCCGACGGACCCGACCGGGTGGCGGGCATGGAGGATGGCTACCAGATCGGCTACCAATGGTGGCCGATCCGCAATTTCTCGGCGGCCGAGAGCGAGGCGGGCCTGGCCTACGCCGCGCCGATCCTGAACCATTTCCTCGACCGCCTGCTGGAGAAGGCCGGCCTGACCGAGGCGGACCTGGCGCTGCTCGGCTTCTCCCAGGGCACCATGCTGGCGCTGCATGTGGGCCTGACGCGGGAGCGGCCGGTTGCCGGCATCATCGGCTATTCGGGCGCCATCGCCGCGCCCAAGCTGCTCGAGCCGCTGATCCGCTCGCGGCCGCCGGTGCAGCTGGTCCATGGCGATCTCGACACCATGATTCCGCCCATGGCGATGGATTCCGCTGCCAATTTCCTGCGCCGGAATCATGTTCCGGTGGAGACGCACCTGTCCGCCCATGTCGGCCACGGCATCGGCCCCGACGGCGTCGACCTCGGCGAGGCCTTCCTGTCGCGGGTGCTGGGACCGGAAAAATAGTGGCGGGTGGATGGGAGCGCTTTCAGGCAAGGCGGACTCGCCTTGCCGCCCGAAAGCCGCGGCGAAATACAACCAAACGAGGTTTCAACCCAATTGAAACCTCGTTTGGTCCGTGCAAAACTTGGTGGTGTCATCACGCCGTCATACCCCATCTGGTATGACAGGGATGACTAAGGAAGCGGAACGCCTGTGGAAACTGCCGTACCGACTTTGGAGAGTTGCCCCGCGCTGGTGCTGAACGCGGACTATCGTCCGCTCAGCTACTACCCGCTCTCGCTGTGGTGCTGGCAGGACGCCGTCAAGGCGGTGTTCATGGACCGGGTGGTCATCGTCGCCGAGTACGACCGGGTGATCCGCTCGCCCAGCTTCGAGTTCAAGCTGCCCAGCGTCATCTGCCTGAAGCGCTATGTGAAGCCGGCGCCGTTCCCGGCGTTCACCCGGTTCAACCTGTTCCTGCGCGACGAGTTCGCCTGCCAGTATTGCGGCAACCGGCATGACCTGACCTTCGACCATCTGGTGCCGCGCGCCTATGGCGGCATCACCACCTGGGAGAACGTCATCACCGCCTGCGCGCCTTGCAATCTGCGCAAGGGCGGCCGCACGCCGGGCGAGGCCGGCATGCACCCACGCACCATGCCGTTCCGCCCCAGCCAGCACGATCTGCAGGACCGCGGCCGGCGCTTCCCGCCCAACTATTTGCACGAAAGCTGGCGCGATTACCTCTACTGGGATGCGGTGCTGGAGCCTTGAGCGGCTTGCTCCTGGGGCTTTTCCGGCTTCAGGAACCAGGTGTCACCGGGAGGAGAAAAAAGCGCGAAGATCGCCCAGATTTGCAGCACGAATAATACGAGGGCCAGCGCCTGGATTGAGGACAGTTCGCTGTAGCGATGGTGGATATCCAGCAGGAACCCCCAATCCATGTACTGCAGCGAATAGCCAAAGTAGAACAGGTAGGTGATCCGCGCCCAGTTTCTGCCCAGGGATATCTTCTTCACCACCAGCGCGACCAAGGCGATGACGGTCACCCCGAGAATGGTGGCCGACATCATCATGTCAGTCAGGCCGACCATGATCACCTCGACGGCGCGGACGATCAGCGCCATGAACAATATGGCGACAGCGTAGGTAACAACTTGGGGTCTTATCTCAGGCCGGCGCTTCATCATACAGCCCCCACTATCAATATCGGCTTATTTTGCCACAAACGGGGAGTTGATCGCTAGCCTCGTGTGGTGTTTAGGAGTTCATGCCGCACTTTGTAGCGGCTTGGCGCGTTCGATGCGGCCGCGTTCGGCCGGTGAGTTCATCGCCTCCCACAGATCGGTCCGGCGCTGCACGTTGAGCCAGAACTCCGGGCTGTTGCCGAACACCCGCGCCAGGATCAGCGCGGTCGGCGCGGTCACCGAACGCCGGTCGTTGCACAGCTCGTTGACATGCTTGCGCGGCACGCCCATCGCCTCGGCCAGCGCGCCCTGCGTCAGTCCCAGCGGCTTCATGAATTCCTCGGTCAGCATCTCTCCGACGGTCACGGGCTTGCGCTTGGTGGTCAGCATGTCGTCACCTGTAGCTGTGGTCGTCCAGATAGACTTCGGCGGCCTCACCCTTGGCGCCTTTTGCGAGAGATGTACCAGCGGTTTGCCGTTGGCGTGAAGAGTAGGAACATCGACACCGACAGCAATAGCGCCTGCACCAGTACAATGAGGTGTACGATGATGCGCCATTCCTCCATGACAAGGCCGAACAGGCCCGGATAGGATCTGGAATCGAAGTAGTCAGCGTCGGACGGTGGCGGCAGGGCGTTGTGCGTGGCGAGCGCATCGAAAGCTGTGCCCAGTTCCAGCCCGGTTTCGATCGCCCTTGCGACGACAAAGAGGAAAATCCCAAGATAAGTCCAACGCGCCCAGGATGACCCTGCGGTAATGCGGTATATGAGGACCATGCCGACGCCATAGAGCGCCAACATCAACGGCAGGCGCCAGACGTGGTAGTTGATGTGCGGACCTAGAGGATCGGCCTGGGGCGAGAGTGCGAATAGATTAAGTACGCTCAGCGAGACTTCAAACGAGAGCAGGCACAAGGCGATCAGAACGACGCGTGGCCGCCGCGCTGTGTCTTGCTCTTCCATTCGCTACTTCGCCATATACCCGCCATCCACCACCAGCGACGAACCGGTGATGTAGCTGGCCATGTCGGACATCAGGAATATCACCGAGTTCGCCACGTCCTGGCCGGTGCCGAAGCGGCCGATCGGGTGCAGGTCGAGCAGCATCTGCTGGAATTCCTCGGGCAGCGGGCCTGAGCCCAGCCGTCCGTCGGAGATCACGGCGGGCGAGACCGCGTTGATGCGGATGCGGTCGCCGGCATATTCCAGCGCCGCCATCTTGGTGTAGCCCTCGACGGCGTGCTTGGTGGCCGGATAATGGCCCGAGCCGGCGATGGACACGTGGCCCTGCACCGAGCTGCAGTTGACGATGGCGCCGCCCGTCCCCTGCTTCAGGAACTGGCGGATCTCGTGCTTCATCGCCAGGAAAACGCCCTTGACGTTGATGTTGAACATGTCGTCGAAGCTGTCGGCGTCCATGTCGGCGAGCCGGCCGCCCGCGGCACCGATGCCGGCATTGTTGAACGCGGCATCCAGCCTGCCGAACTTCTTCACCGTCTCGGCGACGGCCTTCTCGATGTCGGCTTCGTGGGACACATCGCCCTGCACGAACAGCGCCTCGCCGCCCGCCTGCTCGATCAGCGCCACGCATTCGGCGCCTTCCTCGGGCCGGCGGCCGGTGACCGCGACCTTGGCCCCGGCCTTCGCGATGGCCTGCGCGGTGATGCGGCCGATCCCGCTGGAGCCGCCGGTCACGAGCACGACTTTGCCTTCAAGCATCTGGTATCCTCCCCTTGGTTCGCGGGGAGTGTATTCGCAATCCCATCAGCCGTCATCCCGCCGGGATGACAACGAGAATCAAACCCGCGACGACAGCCAGATCGCTAGCCGCGCGCCGGTCTTGATGGCGCCGGTCAGGAGCGGGTAGCCCACCGCCTCGCGGGCGCCGTGCTCCTCGGCCTCGGCCTTGTGCTCGATCTCCTCGGCGCGGCATTCCTCGATCAGCGCCTTCAGTTCGGGGTCGTCGCCTTCCAAGCGCTCGGCCTGCTGCGTATAATGCTCGTCGATCACTTCCTCGACGGCGACGGTGCAGGCCATGGCGGCCTTCTCGCCGATTAGCGCGGTGGCCGCGCCCAGGGCGAAGCCGGCCATGTGCCACACCGGCGACAGCAGCGTCGGCCTTACCCGGCGCTCGGTCATCAGCCGGTCGAACTTCTCCAGGTGCCGGGCTTCCTGCGCGGCCATGCGGCGGATCACCGCGCCCGATGCGCGCGGGCCCAGCACGGCGAGCTGGCCCTCATAGATCCGGACCGCGCCATACTCGCCGGCCTGGTCGACGCGGATCATCCGCGCCTTCACGTCGTCCTGGGTCAGCTCGCCGGGCAGGCGGTTCGGGGCGTCGGTCATGGCCGTCCTTTCAGAGCCGTCCATTTTGGGCGAGCCGGAACGCGAACAGCGCCAGCAGGCCCGAGATGACGAAATTGTAGCCCGCCATGGACACGCCGAACAGGGACCACGGCGTCTGGTCGCAGCGGATCAGGCCCGGGCCGATCTCCTGGTGGAAGATGTCGCCGGTCACCGGCGGACCCGAGCAGGTTTCCGGACCCGGCCACCAGTGATATTCGACACCGGCGTGAAAGCCCGCGAGGCCCATGCCCACGAGCAGGGCGAGGCCGGTCAGGACCAGCGGCAGCCTGGCCACCACCATGCCGCGTGTCGCCGCGGCGAAAACCGCCAGCGCCGCCAGCGGGATCGCCGTGTAATAGGCATAGCGCTGCCAGTAGCACATCTGGCACGGCTCGAAGCCGCCGATATACTGGAACCCGTAGGCGCCGAGGATCATGGCGAGGCAGGCCGCGAGCAGCAGGACGGGGCCGGTGATGGGCGGTTGCGCCGATGGGGTCATGCGGTCCTCGCTGCCGGGAAACAGGCGTGCAAGTCATGTAACAGCCCGCTTTTGCCGCTGCAATCCAAACCGCCGCGACTATCTAAACGGAGCAAACGCGGGAGACCCTGATGGAGACCATGCACCGCCGGCCCATTCCCTCGACCGGCGAGCTGCTGCCGGTGATCGGTTGCGGCACCTGGCAGGCCTTCGACGTGCGCGACGCCGCGCCGCTGGTGCCGGTGGTCGAGGCGCTGTTCGCCGGCGGCGGCTCGCTGATCGACAGCTCGCCCATGTACGGCAAGGCCGAAGGCGTGGTCGGTGATGTACTGGGCCGCATGGGCGCGCTGGACCGCGCCTTCGTCGCCACCAAGGTGTGGACCTCGGGCCGCGACGCGGGCATCGCCCAGATGGAGCGTTCCATCGCCCTGCTCGGCCGGGTCGACCTGATGCAGGTGCACAATCTGCTCGACTGGCGCACCCATTTCGCGACCCTGCGGCGCTGGAAGGACGAGGGCCGGGTGCGCTATCTGGGCGTCACCCACTATACGCCGACCGCCCACGACTCGCTGGAAGCGGCCCTGCGCGCCGAGCCGATGGATTTCGTCCAGCTCGACTATGCGCTCGACGACCGGGTGGCCGAGCGCCGGCTGCTGCCTTTGGCCGCCGATAAGGGCATCGCGGTGATCGTCAATCGGCCGTTCGGCGGCGGCGGACTGGCGCGTCGGGTGCGCGGCCGCAAGGTGCCGGATTTCGCCGCCGAGCTGGGCTGCGAGACCTGGCCGCAGCTGCTGCTGAAATTCATCCTCGGCCATCCCGCCGTCACCTGCGCCATTCCCGCCACGGCCAATCCGGCCCACATGGCGGACAATGCCCGCGCCGGCGACGGGCCGTTGCCCGACGAAGCCATGCGCGCCCGCATCGCGGCGGCGTTCGGAAGCTGAATTCGACCGCAAGACCCGGAGTGTCCTCTGCTGCGTCCTTCCATAGATATGGGTTGAAGCCGGCGCCGTTGCGCGGCTCAATCGGAAGGACAGGATCATGGAAATGACCGCGATCATCGACACATCCCGCTGGCAGGCCGTGCTGGACCGCGATCCGGCGGCGAGCTTCGTCTATGCCGTCGTCACCACCGGCGTCTATTGCCGGCCCGACTGCCCGTCGCGTCGGGCGAGGCGCGAGAACGTCCGCTTCTTCGACACCAACGGCGAGGCCGAGGCGGCGGGATTTCGCGCCTGCCTGCGTTGCCGTCCGACCGAGCCTGGCCGCACGGCGGAGCTGGTGGAGAATGCCTGCCGCACCATCGAGACCGCCGAGGAAACGCCGGACCTGGCGTCGCTGGCGGCGGGCGCCGGACTCAGCACCTACCATTTCCACCGGGTGTTCAAGGCGCGCACCGGCCTGACGCCGCGCGGCTACGCCCGGGCGTTGCGTGACAACCGGGTCCGCGCGGCGCTGGGCGAGGCGGGCACGGTCACCGAAGCTCTGTACGACGCGGGCTTCGGCTCGTCGGGCCGGTTCTATGCGGGTTCCAACGCCAGCCTGGGCATGACGCCGACCCGCTTCCGCGCCGGCGGCGCCGGCGAGATCATCCGCTACGCCATCGGCCGGAGTTCGCTGGGTGGCGTGCTGGTGGCGGCCACGGACAAGGGCATCTGCGCCATCATGCTGGGCGACGATCCGGACATCTTGATCGGCGAGTTGCGGGCCCAGTTCAGCAAGGCGCGGCTGGTGGCCGGCGACCCGGAATTCGATAACTGGGTGTCGCAGGTGGTCGCCTTCGTCGACGATCCGCATCTAGGCCTCGACCTGCCGCTCGACATCAGGGGCACGGCGTTCCAGCGGCGGGTCTGGCAGGCGCTCCGCGCCATTCCGGTGGGCGAGACACGCACCTACACCGATATCGCCGAAGCGCTCGGCATGCCGAAGGCGGTACGCGCGGTGGCCGGCGCCTGTGCCTCCAACGCCGTCGCCGTCGCCATCCCGTGCCACCGCGTCCACCGGATCGGCGGCGCGCTGGCCGGCTATCGCTGGGGCATCGAACGCAAGCGCGCCCTGCTGGAGAAGGAAAAGTGACCGGCGACCTGCTGGCAGGACTGATGACGGCCTCGGTCGAGGACCTGGCCGATGGCGCGGTGCTGCTGCGCGGCTTCGCCGTCACTGAGGCGCCCGCGCTGCTCGCGGAGATCACCGCGATCGCCGAGGCCGCGCCGTTCCGGCACCTGATCACGCCGGGCGGTTTCCGCATGTCGGTGGCCATGACAAATTGCGGCGCCGTCGGCTGGATCAGCGACCGGCGCGGCTATCGCTATGGCGCCGACGACCCCGAAACCGGCCGTCCCTGGCCCGACATGCCGCCGCTGTTCCGCGATCTGGCCGGCCGGGCGGCGCAGGCGGCGGGCTTTTCCGGCTTCGCGCCCGAGGCCTGCCTGATCAACCGCTACGCGCCCGGCGCGCGGCTGACTCTGCACCAGGACCGCGACGAGGGGAACCTGTCGCACCCGATCGTCTCGGTATCGCTGGGCGTGCCCGCCACCTTCCTGTTCGGCGGTCTCGACCGGAAGGACAAGCCGCGCCGGTTCCGGGTCGACCATGGCGACGTCGCCGTCTGGGGCGGCCCGTCGCGCCTCGCCTTCCATGGCATCGACACGATGAAGCCGGGACACCACGACCTGACCGGCGACCTGCGTTACAACCTGACATTTCGCAAGGCGCTATAACTCGCTTGCCGGCCGTTGACCCGGCGCGCGCCCTCGCTATGATGCGCTTCCTCCGCGCGGGCGTGGCGGAATGGTAGACGCGGCGGACTCAAAATCCGTTTCTAGCGATAGAGTGTCGGTTCGAGTCCGACCGCCCGCACCAGCCTTCGCGCTGCGCGCTTCGGCTTGGCAAGGCAGGACACAAAATTCGAAGCGCTGCGCGAAGGCTGTCACGCCGTAGTCCTAAGGGCGTAGGCGGACTGCATCGGAATCGAGCATGACTGCTCGCCATTGGTTCGCGCTGCGCGCTTCGCCATCGGCGCATGGCTGTTGCCTCCGATGCGCGACGGGGAGAAACTGGGCCAACGTCCACCGCCGGGGATCGCCGATGCCGTCAACCTCCTCCTTCCAGCGGGCGCGGCTCGTCGGCTTGTTGATGCTGGCGGCCTGCCTCGCGGCCTGCGGCGTGATCGGGCCGTCCAAGGAGGCGGTGGAGAAGTTCTCCACCGAGGTGGTGCCGGTGATCGCCGAATGGCGGGCGGACGCGCTCAAGCCCTACGGCACCGAGGAATTCAACAGCACCATCGGCAGCGCCGACCAGCAGCGCAAGTTCATCGTGTTCTCGAAGCTCGGCGAGCTTTCCAGCTTCGAGCCGCCGTCGACGACCGGTTATTTCACCTCCACCGGCAAGGGCACCTTCGTTACCGTCGACATCAACGCCAAATTCGCCAGGGGACCGGCGGTGATCCGCATGGTCCTGCGCAGCAGCGGCGGCGAACTGAAGCTGAACGCCCTCAACATCAGGTCACCAACGTTCGGCGACCCGTCCGCCCAGCCCAACGCGGTGCAGCAGATCTGATCAGGACGCCGCGTGCGCCTCGGCCAGGTCGCGGGGCAGGCGGCGCGCGGCCATGTAGTAGAACAGCACGCTGAGCAGGATCGGCACGGTCAGCGCCAGCATCGCGTAGCGCAGCGACTCGCGGCCCAGCGACGGCTCCATCAGGTCGCTCAGCAAGCCGACGACAAATGGGCCGAGGCCGCCGCCGATCACGTTCAGGCAGAACAGCAGGAACGCCGCCGCCAGCGCCCGAAGCCGCAGCGGCACCAGCTCCTGCACCAGCGCGAAGCTGGGGCCCGCATGGAAGATCGCGACGGAGGCGGGAAACGTCATCAGCGCCAGGGTCAGCCACTGGTTCTGCGCCAGGAACGCGGCGGCTGCCAGCGGCGCGGCGATGCTGGCCGAGATGCAGATGATCCACAGCCGCCAGCGCACGTCGTGCCGGCCGGTGCGGTCGGCCAGCCAGCCGCCCGCCAACGTGCCGATGGCGCCGCCGACGCCGACCAGGATGCCGATGATCGGCCCGATCTCGCCCGGACTCAGGCCGTAGCTGCGGTTGAAGAACGCCGTCGCCCAGGCGATGGCGCCATAGCCGAACATGCCGGCGCAGGAAAAGCCGGCGATGATCCACATCAGCGACGGGCGCGCGGCGATGGTGCGCAGCAGGGTGCCGAAGCCCGGCCTGTCCTCGGGCCGGTCCGCCACCTTGTCGATCATGCCGCGGCGCGGCTCGCGCATGGCGGCGAGGATGATCAGCGCCATCAGCAGGCCGGGCACGCCGACGGCGATGAACGCCATGCGCCAGCCGAACATTTCCGCCAGCAGGCTGCCGGCGACGAAGCCGAACATGATGCCGAGATTGGGCCCGACGGCCAGCATCGCCATCGGCAGCGCCCGTTCCTTGGGCGCGAACAGGTCCGACACGATGCTCTGCGACGCCGGTCCCGCGCCCGCCTCGCCCACCGCGACGCCGATGCGCGCCAGGATCAGCTGCAGGGCGGTCGTCGCCAGGCCGCAGACCACGGTCATGGCGCTCCAAACCGCGAGGGCGGCGGCGATCAGGTTGCGCCGGTTGGCGCGGTCGGCCAGCAGGGCCAGCGGCACGCCGAGGACGGCGTAGAAAACCGAGAACGCGGCTCCGGTCAGCAGCCCCATCACCTTGTCGGACAGCCCGAACTCGGCCTTCACCGGCTCGACCAGCACATTCAGGATCTGGCGGTCCACATTGGCGAAGATCTGCACCGCCAGCAGCAGGGCCACGATGGTCCAGCGCCCGGCGGTTTCGGGCGACATGGCCGTCCGGTCGGGGGTGTCCAATTCAACGCTCCGGTCAGTGAGCCGCAACCTTAGCGATCAAGCACCGGCGGCGCCACCGCCCAGAGGCCATGCGCGAGGACGGACGGCAACGCTTTGCGCGCGCACGGCAGGTGAACTAGCATCATCCAGGGTTCCTTAAGGGGCGGGGAATGTCGTCGATCACCTATGCCGTCGATGCGGTGCCGCCGCTCCGGATCACCTGGCTCAACGCGCTGCAGCACATCTCGCTCAGCGCGGTGACGCTGATCTTTCCGCGCATCGTCGCCGAGGCTGCGGGCGCCGATCCCGAAACCATCACCCGTTACGTCAGCCTGGCCATGGTGGCGATGGGCATCGGCACGCTGATCCAGGCCTACGGAAAGCGCGGCATCGGCTCGGGCCACCTGCTGCTGGGGCATTGCACCATCCTCTACGTGCCGTTCGCGGTCGCGGCGGCGCAATCGGGCGGGTTGGGCGCGGTCGCCGGGCTGACCATCGCCGCCGGCCTTACCGAGATGGCGCTGTCGCGCTGCATCCGTGCCCTGCGCGCCTATGTGCCGCCGGAGATCATCGGCGTGGTCATCTCGCTGCTCGGCATCGCCCTCGGCGTGTTCGGGCTCAAACTGATGATCGGCGCCGGGCCGAACGGGCCGGTCGGGCCGAACGAGCTGGCCGCCGCCGCCATCACCCTGGCGACCATCATCGGCGTCGCCATCTGGGGAACGCCGGGCCTGCGGTCGCTGGCGGTGCTGGTCGGCGTGGTGACGGGATGCCTCGCCTTTGCCGTGCTCGAGATCGCCTCGGGCGACGCGCGGGCCGCCACCGGCAACATCGAGTTCGTCGCGCCGGCCTGGCCGCTGTTCGCGCCGTCGTTCCCGGTCGCGTTCCTGCCGGGCTTCCTGATCGGCGCGCTGGCCTGTTTCGTGCGCGCCATGGCCGATCTGACCGCCTGCCAGCAACTTACAGACCCCAACTGGAAGTCGCCCGACTTCAAGGCGATCCGCGCCGGCACGCTGGCCGACGGCATGGGCTGCGTCGTCGCGGGCGTCCTCGGCGTGCTGGGCACCAACACCTATTCGGGCAGCGTCGGCCTGGCCGCCGCCAACGGCGTCCATGCGCGGCGGGTCGGCATCGCCGCGGGCGTCGGCTGGATTGCCCTCGGCTTCATCCCCGGCGCGGCCGGCGTGCTCTATGCGATCCCGGCCGGCATCCTCGGCGCGGCGTGCTTCTACTCGGCCACCTTCACCCTCAAGACCGGCATCGGCATGCTGTCGCAGCGGCTGATCGACGCGCGCCGTACCCTGGTCATCGGCTCGGGCATCGTCGTCAGCGTGCTCGCCACCGACATCAAGGGCATCCTGCACCTGCCATCGCTCGGCCAGCAGCTGATGAACTCGCCGCTCGCCACCGCCATGCTGGCGGCGCTGGTGCTCAACGCCGTGCTGCGGCTCGGCATCTCCCGCAACATAGAGGCGCGCTGGCGGCCGGGCGACGGCAGCGCGACGTTGAAGGAGATCGTCGAAACCAATGGCCGCCTGTGGGGTGCCCGCGTCGAGTTGATCGCCCGCGCCGGGAATGTCCTCGAAGAGTTCGCCGCCCTCGCGCTGCGGCTTATGCAACCCGAGCCGAGGTTGGGATCGAACTGCGCTACGATGAGGTCGGCCTGCAGATGCAGCTGACATGGCAGGGCGAGCCTCTGAACATCGACCGGCACGCGAACCTCGACGCCGATGACGGTGGACTGCAAGTGACGCTGATGCGGCACTGGGCGGATGAGCTGCGCTCGGACGGCGTCGATGGCAAACAGCACGTGCTGGTGGTTTATGTGGACGACCGCTAGCATCGGCAGTCCCAATGGGGAGATGCTGTTGGTCCGTTGGCGCAAGTTCAAGCTGGGCTGGTTTCTGCTGTCAGCCTACTTCCTCGTATTTCTGGTAAGTGCCTGTGTGCATTTGTTCGTCTATGACTGGATACACGCGGGATACCTGCCGATAGTTGGAGCGCTGAGATGGTCTTTAGGGCCGGCGTTGCTTGCCACGATCTCGGTCCCTTGGAGCCTGATCGAGCAACGCACGGGGCGCGCGGGCAACATGCCGTTGATCGTCACCGGCATCGCATGCGGACTGTTCTGTGTTGTCAAAGCTTGGGCCGCGTATGGATCGATCAACTTGCCTGTCGATTGACCGTCTTTTGCGGTGCTGATGTTTCTATTTGTCAGCCGGCCGCCGTCCAGGGGTCGATCACTGTAAGACCGGCGGCTGTGAACGCGCTGGTATCGCGGGAGGCGACAGCGAAATCGTGGGCGGCGGCGATCGCGGCGATGTAGCCGTCCGGCGTCGGGAAGCCCCTTCCTGCCCCGCGCGCCTTCACGGCCAGGTCGGCGTAACGCCGTGCAGCGTCAATGTCGAACGGCAGGATGCGATCCGCGAACAGCTCCAGCACGCCATCGAGCGCGACGGCCAGCTTGTTCTTGCGCCTGCCTTCGGGAAGGGCGCCGATGCCGAACATCAGCTCGGCGATGGTGACGCTGGAGAGATAGAGCGTCTCCGCCGCCTGCTCGTCGAGCCAGTCGCGGACCGCCGGATCCGGCTCTGGCTTCATCGCCTCGGAGACCACATTGGTGTCGAGCACGATCATTCGAGATACAGCGGCTCGGCAGGACTGGTATCGCGGGCCTGCTCGAGCGCCTCGACATCGGCGTTGGTAAGCCCGATCTTCCGGCTCATGCCGGCCAACGCGGTCCCGAGCCGCAACCGCCCGGCAGGTCGCACGGCGGCCTCCAGGATGGCGCGCATCTCGGCTTCCGTGCTGCGATTGTGCCGTGCCGCGCGGACCTTGAGGGCGCGGTGGGTCTCCTCGGGGAGATTGCGAATGGTAACGGCAGGCATGATGGCGTTTACTCTAATATGATAGCATCGCCATCAATATATGCACTGTGATGGCAATCGGCAATGCAGATGAAGCGCGAGCAGCTTCTACCACTTCGACCGGTCTCGGTAGGGATCGGTCCCGTCCCACCCGACTGACGCATCGGTAATCCTGCCGAACAGATCCTGCAAATCCGGCGTGTCCTCCAGCAGTTCGGTCATGATGCCGAAGGCGGGGCGGGTGTCGATGAAGCAGAAGCGGCGGGTGCCGACCGAACCCGAATGGGCGATTTCGAAGCCCTGCTTCAGGTAGGTTTCCAGTTCGCGGTCATAGTCCTCGACGATGCTGCCCATGTGGTGCGGGCCGCTCTGGCCCGGCGCGAACACGTCGCGGAAGGCTGACGGCGCGGCGTCATACTGGGTCAGCAGCTCGATCTGGATCGGCCCGGCCTGGGCGATGGCGCCGCTGAAATCCAGCTTCAGCGGCGTGCCGCGGTGGACGATGTCGAGCGTGCTGCGGGTGCCGTAGTAGAACGGGCCGACGCCCGAATGCTCGTACCAGTGCCGCATGGCCGCCTGGATGTCGTCGACGAACCAGGCCATCTGCATGAACGTGCCGTTCGGAACCCGCATCGTTGTCTCCCCTAAGCCGTGACTGTGAACATGGCGGCCGCCGTGTCGTGGGACCGGCGTGCAGCGTCGTCGAGCGTCATGGCGCGCACCGCATCGGAAATCACCTCGCAGCCGAACGGGCCGGTGAAGCCCAGTCCGCCGATGGCCGCCAGGTAACTGGAAATGTCCACGTCGCCGTCGCCGCAGAACCGGCGGCGTTTCCAGGTATCCTCCAGCATGGTGCCCTCGACCTCTCGCGCCGCGTCGCACAGTTCGACGCCGAACAGACGCTCCGGCGGCAGCGCGGCGATATCGGCCGGCGTCACGCCCGCCCGGTCCAGGTGCCAGAAATCGAGGATCAATCCGCCATTCGCCCGGCCCGCGCCTTCGACAATGGCGAGCGCCGTCGCCAGATCCCTTACCACCGAGAACGGCACCATTTCCAGGCTCACCCTGGTGCCGACCTTCGCGGCATCGTCGCACAGGGCGCCGAAGGGATCGGTCAGGTCATGCGCCGTCCATCGGCCCGGAAGCCCGCCGCCGATCTTGATCTGGAACGCGCCAAGCTCGCCGGCCGCCTCCAGCAGCAGAAGGCGCTCGGCATCGGAGGCGGTGCGCAACTCGCCGTCGGCGAACCAGTTGCGCAGGCATTCCACCTCCACATGCCTTATGCCGTTGCCGGCCAGCAGCGCGCGGATATCAGCCCAGTTCAGACTTTCGAGGCTGGCCGACAGGTCGCTGGCATAGAAGCCGAAGCCCGTGTAACCGGCGCGCGCCGCCGCCTCGATGCGGTCGCGCAGCGAATACGGGCTGGCGCCGGTCGCAAGCGACGGCGGATGATCGCCGGCGATGGTGAAATAGCTGGCCAGCAGGTCCGGCACGGACCTACTCGCCGATATATTTGGCCAGCGTCTCGTGGATTCGCCGGATGCGCGATTCCTGGTAGGTGGACAGGCTGGCCTTGCCCTTCCTGCTGCCGCGCATGCCTTCCTGCTGCCAGCGCATGATGCTGGTGTCCTGGTTGTAGACACTGGCGACGAAGGGATCGAGGCCCGGCACCATGGCGAACGAATCCTCTTCGCGCAGCCGGAAAGGCTCGGCCGGGTCGGGGCGCCCGTCCTCGGGCCGGAACGGGCGCAGCCGCATGGTTTCCATCACGCAGCGGTCGGGATCGTTGCCGATGGGCCGGAACACGGTCATCTGGGCGCTGGTCAGGCCCGCGTTCACCATCACGTTGGGGAATACGTTGTACTTCAGGGAATCGACGATCTCGGCGTCGGACAGGTTCGACAGGTCCATGCCGAACTTTTCCGCGAAGTTCCGGCGCATGGCTTCGGCGATGACGATCCGCGCGGTCTTGCCTTCCGGCACCAGCATGCGGCCGTTGCCCTTGGCGGTGCTGGGGTCGCCCAGGAACATGCTGTCCAGCAGCTCCTGCTCGGTCTTGGGCTGTGCGGTCGGGCTGGTCACGCCCATGGCGGAGAGGTCGCGGCTGACATTGTCGCCGAAGATGTCGTGCTGCAGGTTCCAGTCGCTGACCACCGTGGTCAGCTCGGGATGGACGACGGGCGTGTGATAGGCCTCCATGAAGGCCTCCAGCGCCACCTTCCAGTTGCAGTACAGTTCCTTCTGGAAATGGATGTAGGTGTACCAGTTGGTCAGGTCGCGCTTGGCGAAGTGCTCCGGCAGCACCTCGAGATAGTCCAGCAGCGGCCTGGCATTCTCGTCCATGTTGATGAACACGAAGGTGTTCCAGGCCTCGACCTTCACCTCCGGCAGGCGGTTCGCCTCGTAGTCCAGGTACTTGAACTCCCACGCGCACGGCACCTCGTTCAGCGTGCCGTCCAGGTTCCAGGTCCAGCCGTGGAACGGGCATTGCAGCTCGCCGCTCCGGCCATTGGTGCCGGACGGCTTCAGCTTGGTGCCGCGGTGCAGGCAGGAATTGTAGTAGCCGCGCAGGCCGTCCCCGGTGCGGATGACGATGATCGACCAGTCGCCGATGTCGTGCACCCAGTAGTCGCCGACCTCGGGGATGTGCTCCTCGCGGCACACGAATTGCCAGACGCGCGGCCACATGCGCTCCATCTCCAGGTCGAAGAACGCCTGGGAGGTGTACTGCTTGAGCGGGATGTCGTCGGTGGGCTGGGGCGGGTTGGACTTCAGCGCCAGCAACGGCGCGACCGGCGTGCTGTCCGTGGCGATGATGTCCTGGTAGCTGCGGAAGGGCGGCGCGTCGGCCCGGGAGAACTTGGTGATGTGCTCGTTCATTGCATTCGTCCCCGTTAGCAATTAGACGTTTGTCTAATACTGATGGCCCGGCCAGGCAAGGATTGATGTCCACTGTGCGCAAGCGGGATGCGGCGGCAACGCGCGAGAAGATCCTCGACGCGGCCGAGGAGCTGTTCGCCGAGCGGGGCTATCATGGCGTGTCCATTCGCGAAATCGTCGGCCGCGCCGGTGTCGATCTGGCGCTGGTGCATTACTATTTCGGGCCGAAGGATGCGCTGTTCCGCGAGGTGATCGAGCGCCGCGGCGCCGGGCACGCGGCCGATCACATGGCCGCGCTCGAAAAGCTGAATGCCGAGTCGAACGGTCCGCCGGGGGTGGCCGCGCTGATCCGCGCCTTCTGCGAGCCCATGTTCGAGAAGATGAGCCGTGGTCCGCAATGGCGGAACTACATGCACCTGCTGGCGCACCGGGCGCTCGCACGCCAGAGCGAGGTGTTCCTGGCGCCCTACGAGAAGACATTCGAGCCGATGACCCGCGCCTTCATCGCCGCGTTCCGCGAGGCACTGCCGGACGCCGACGAGAACAACCTGTTCCACGCCGTCTATTTCATGCACGGCGCCATCGTCTACGCGCTGGCCGAAACCGGCGCCATCGAACGGCTGTCCGACGGCAAGATGGATGGCTCGGACTTCGATACCCTGCTCGACCGCTTCGTGCCGTTCTTCACGGCCGGGTTCATGGCGCTGGCGAAGCCGACTTAGGGTCCGCTGCTGTTGATGCAGTCATCATCTATATCCGTGTCCCTGAGCTTGTCGAAGGGCCTCGCACAGCCATTGAGGCAGGGCCCTTCGACAAGCTCAGGGACACGGTAAAGTTGACGTGTTGCCCACATCATCGCGGGGCTCTCACCCCTTGAGCAGCGCGACGAAGTCGATCATGTGCGGGTCGGCGTCCTTGATCTCGCCGTCGATCCAGCGGCCGTTGCCCCTGAAGCGGCCGCTCTTACCGGTGGCCGGGTCGTGCACGGCGACGGTGCCGTCGTCCTGCCTGGTGTAGATGCGCCCGTCGATGGCGCTGGTGCGCGAAACCGTCATGCCGCTCCCCTGAAACGAAGGACCCGGCCGAGGCCGGGTCCTGGAACGTGCGTCACTCGGCGTTGATGTACTCGTCGATCTTCCAGTGTAGGTGGCGCACACGGCTTTCCTGGTAGTTGGCCAGGGTTACGCCCTTCTTCAGGGACTTCATGCCCTTCTGCACCATGGGCATGTTGGTCATGTCCTGCTGGAACACGGCCGCCAGTCCGCCGATCTCGTCCTCGGCCACGATCCATTCCTGGTCCTCGCCCAGCAGGCGCATGGGCGCCGGATCGGGACGCGGGCCGTTCAGGTCGTAGTCGCTGAGGATGAACACCTCCATGATCGCCGAATCCGGGTTCAGCCCGTCGGGCCGGAAGCGGTAGGTGATGTTCGTCCCCATGCCGCCCCACGGAAAGAAGTTGGGGAACACGAAATACTGGATGGCGTCGAGCATCTCGCTGTCGGTGGCGTCCGAATAGTCGCGGTTCTTGGCCGCGCCCACCTGCTTGCGGCGCATCTCGGCCATGTACTGGCGCGCCGTCATGCCTTCGGGCACCTTGAACTCGTTCATGGCCATGCCCATGCGGTAGGCGCGCGGCGTCATCGAGTCGACGATGGCCTGCTCCTCCATCGGCGGGATATGCGGGCTCTGCACGCCCATGGCGGTGATCATGCGGTTGTAATTCAGCTTGGGATCGACGTCGTACTGGGTGTTGGCGTCGGCCGTGGACGGCATGATCTGCGGATGGGTGGCGACCACGTGGAAGCTCTCGGCGAACGCCTCGATGCCGACCTTCCAGTTCATGTCCACCCGCTTGGCGATGTGGTTCATGACGTACTTGTTCTTGAAGTCCCAGCGCTCGAACTCGGGGATAAGGTCGCCCAGGAAGCTTTCCAGGCTCTCGGCGTCGTCATCCATGTTGATGAACACGAAGCCGCCCCAGGTGCCGACCTTGACTTCCGGCAGGGCGTATTCGGCGTCGACGATGTGCGGGAAGTCCCAGCGGCAGGGGAAATCGCTCAGCGTGCCGTCGATGGTCCAGGTGAAACCGTGGAACGTGCAGCGCAACTCGGTGGCGTTGCCGTGGGTGCCTTCCGGCTTCAGCTGGTTGCCGCGGTGCAGGCAGGCGTTCCAGTAGGCCTTGATGGTCTCCGGCGCGGTGCGGATGACGAGGAACGACCACTCGCCGATCTCGTAGGTGGTGAAGTCGCCGACTTCCGGGATGTGCTCCTCGCGACAGGCGAACTGCCAGACCTTGGTCCACATCTTGTCGATCTCGAGCCGGGCGAATTCCGGGTCGGTCCAGCGCGACGTCGGCAGCCGGTCCGAGCCCATGTGGACGTTGAAGTTCTTGCGCAGTACCGGCGGCACCGGAAGCTTCTCGCGGTCGAGCAGCTCCTGCACGGAAATGGCTTCCGAGCGGGCCTCGCCTGGCTTCAGCGTCTTGGGATTCTCGATGTTCATGGCTTTGCTCCTCGTTTCGCCCGGCTGAATGGTGCGTATTCTGCGCGCTGCTGAAAATCTGTCATGTTTATTCAGCGACCGCAACCGCGCGCGGCATACTTTAATCACAGATGACTTTTACTTACACCGATTCTCTTTCTCCGGCCATAAAATGGTTTTGTTCCGATTTTCAGCCCGCCAGATACTTGTCCAGGGTCTGGTGGATGTGCCGCACGCGCGCTTCCTGGTAATTGCCCAGGGTGATACCCGGCTTGCGCGCCGCCTTCAGGCCGACCTGCAGCCGCTCCAGGTTCGACGTGTCCTGGTCGAACACCGGACCGAGGCCGCCCAGCTCCGGCGCGTCCGAGAACATCTCGTGCTCGCCCAGGATGTGCAGCGGCGCCGGCTCGGGGCGCGGGCCGTCTTCCGGGCAGGGCCGCAGGATCAGGATGTCCATGATCGAGCTGTCCGGGTCGTTGCCGTTGGGCCGGAAGCGATAGACCAGCGGCACGGTGATGTTCGCCCAGGGATGGAAGTTGGGGAACAGGAAGTACTCGATGGTGTCGAGGGTCTCGCTGATGCTCAGGTGCGACAGGTCGGTGCCCAGCGCCGGACCGATCGACTCCTGCACGCCTTTCGCGATCACCTGCCGCGCGGTCATGCCATCGGGCACCTTCAACATGTTGCCCTCGCCGGCATGGCCCAGATCCATCAGCATGGCGTCGGCGATCACCTGCTGGCTGACCTCGCCCAGATGCGGGCTGGCGACGGCCTGGGTGTTGAGCTGGCGGCTGACGTGGTCACCCCAGATGTCGTACTGGGAGTTGGCATCGCCCAGATAGGCCAGCGCCTGCGGATGGGTCGCCAGTACGTGATAGGATTCCATGAAGGCTTCCTGCGTCACCTTCCAGTTGCAGCGGATCACCTTGCGGACATTGGCGACGATGGCGCGGTCCTCCAGCGGCCAGAGCTTCATCTGCTCGGGCAGCACGCCGAGATAGTCCTCGAAGGGCTGGCAGTCCTCGTCCGGATTGATGAACACGAAACCGCCCCAGGTGCCCACCTTCACCTCCGGCAGCCGGAACGCCTCGTCGGTGACCTTGGGAAAATCCCAGCGGCAGGGAATCTCCTTCAGACTCCCGTCCAGATTCCAGGTCCAGCCATGGAACGGGCAGCGGAATTGCGTCGCCGATCCCGCCGAGTCGGACGGCCGGAGCTGGGTGCCCCGGTGCAGGCATGAATTGACATAGGCATTGATGTCGCCGGCCTCGGTGCGCACCACCAGGAACGAGAAATCGGCGATGCCGTATTCCATGTAGTCGCCCGGCTCCGGGATCTCTTCCTCGCGGCAGGCGAACTGCCAGACCGTCGACCACATCCTGGCCACTTCCAGGTCATGGAAGGCGCGGCTGGTATAACGCTCGGTGGGAATGTCGGCGTCGCCGAGGAAGCGGTAGGACTGCTCGCGCAGCACGGCGGGCACGTCCTGACCGTCGGCGGCGATGATGTCCTGGGCGCTCGGGCCGGGACAGCGCGCCTCGCCGGGCTGCAATGACGTCGTCGTCTGCACGTTCATCGTGTCTCCCCTTACCGATGACATGCGCCGGTTTTACGCCAACAATGCGGGGCGCGCGACTCAAAGAGGCAAGAGGCCGGCGCGGCAAAGGGGAGACAGATGGATTATTCGTCCTATCAACACCTGCTGGTCGAGCGGCAGGACAAGGTGCTGCGGGTGACGCTCAACCGGCCCGAGGTGCTCAACGCGGTCAACGCGCGGTTGCACTACGAGCTGTCCCACATCTGGGACGATGTGATGTATGACGACGAGGTCGACGTTGTGGTGCTGACCGGCGCCGGGAGGGCGTTCTCGGCGGGCGGCGACTTCCCCTGGCTGCTCGAGGGACTGAAGACCCGCACCGTCGGCAAGCTGTCGAGCTATGAGGCCAAGCGGGTGGTTTTCAACCTGCTGGACTGCGAAAAACCGGTGATCTGCCGCATGAATGGCGACGCCATCGGCCTGGGCGCGACGCTGGCGCTGTGCTGCGACATGGTGATCGCCGCTGACACCGCCCGGATCGGCGACCCGCATGTGCGTGCCGGACTCGTGGCGGGCGATGGCGGCGCGGTGCTGTGGCCGCAGCTGATCGGCTATGTCCGCGCCAAATACTATCTGATGACCGGCGACCTGATCGAAGCAAAGGACGCGGTCGAGATGGGGCTGATCAACAAGGCGGTGCCCGAGGCCGAGCTGGACGCGGCCATCGACAAGCTGGCCGGCAAGCTGGTCGGCGGCGCCACCAAGGCGATCCGCTGGACCAAGGTATCGGCCAATATCGCCCTGAAGCAGCTCGCCCACAGCGTGTTCGACGCCGGCATCGCCTATGAACTGATGACCCAGGTCGCCGACGATCATGCCGAGGCGGTCCATTCCTTCGTCGAGAAGCGCAAGCCGAACTTTACCGGGTCTTAGGTCGGTAGTGCTTGGCGACGGCCGAAACAGGACACATATTGTGCCCGGACCAACAGAGCGGGAGGCTCGCGTGACACTGGACGACGCAACGCAGGCGATGAAGACCCTCTTCGAGGGCAAGGACAGCGGCCTGGGGCGAACGCTGAAGATGGATTTCGGCGCCGACGGCGTGGTGTTCATCGACGCCAAGCGCGCGCCCAACTCAGTGAGCAACGAGAACCTCGATGCCGACACCACGATGATCATCTCGCTGGAGAACTTCGGCCGGCTGCGCAGCGGCGAGCTGCAGGGCCAGCAGGCGTTCATGACCGGCGCGCTGAAGGTCGAGGGCGACCTGATGGGTGCCATGGCCTTCGGCACCTACTCGTCGAAGTAGGCGGCCGGAAGCAATCGGAGACGATCGTCGGTCAGCGCCGAGGATCGTCGTCGTCATCCAGGATTCGCACCGCGGCGCCGTCCAGGTCGTCGTATTGGCCGGATTTCAACGACCACAGGAAAGCCCCGAGACCGAGGCCGCCCAGGAACAGCGCACAGGGAATGAGGACCAGCAGGTTCGTCATGCCGCGCTCCTCGTGGCGACGCGGAGCTCCGGCATGCTTCCCATGGGCGTCGAGGCAGCCGGGCGTTCCCGTGGTTCCAGCCGCGCAAGCCGCAGTCGCAGCGCATTCCCGGTGACGATCAGCGACGACGACGACAT